>NZ_JBJYIN010000029.1:0-28299 GCF_046237015.1 Pectobacterium hainanensis | reverse complement strand
TCGGGATTCCCTCACTTGCCGCCTTCATGCAACTCGAATTATTTTGGGTATATCAAATACGCTCTGAAACGATTAGAGCTGTGTTGCCTGAATAGCCGTCAGGGCAACAGTGTAAACGATGTCGTCTACCAGTGCGCCACGGGACAGGTCGTTAACCGGTTTACGCATGCCTTGCAGCATTGGCCCGATGGAGATCAGGTCGGCAGAACGTTGTACCGCTTTGTACGTGGTGTTACCGGTGTTCAGGTCAGGGAAGATGAACACGGTCGCTTTACCTGCAACGGGTGAGTTCGGTGCTTTGGACTGTGCAACGTCAGCCATGATAGCGGCGTCATACTGTAACGGACCATCGATAACCAGATCAGGACGTTTTTCCTGTGCCAGACGAGTTGCTTCGCGCACTTTCTCGACATCGCTACCCGCACCGGAGTTACCGGTGGAGTAAGAGATCATCGCAACGCGTGGGTCGATGCCGAATGCGGTAGCGGAATCAGCAGACTGGATAGCGATTTCAGCCAGTTGTTCAGCGGTCGGATCCGGGTTGATAGCGCAGTCGCCATAAACCAGAACCTGCTCAGGCAGCAGCATGAAGAACACGGAAGAGACCAGTGAGCTGCCCGGTGCAGTTTTGATCAACTGCAACGGAGGACGGATGGTGTTAGCCGTGGTATGAACCGCACCAGAAACCAGGCCATCAACTTCACCCTGTTCCAGCATCAGCGTACCGAGAACAACATTGTCTTCGAGTTGTTCACGGGCAACCACTTCGGTCATGCCCTTGTTCTTACGCAGTTCGACCAGACGTGCAACATAGCGCTCACGTACGGCAATGGGATCGACAATTTCGATGCCTTTGCCCAGTTCTACGCCTTGAGCAGCTGCGACACGTTGAATATCTTCCGGGTTACCGATCAGCACGCACTGTGCAATACCGCGGTCGGCACAGATAGCGGCGGCTTTAACGGTACGTGGTTCATCACCTTCTGGTAGAACGATACGTTTACCGGCTTTGCGTGCCAGTTCGGTAAGCTGATAACGGAACGCGGGTGGAGACAGACGGCGGGAACGCTCAGATGCAGCACTCAGAGAATCGATCCACTGAGTGTCGATGTGGCTTGCGACGTATTCCTGTACTTTCTCGACGCGCTGACGATCGTCAGCCGGTACTTCAAGGTTGAAGCTTTGCAGGCTGAGTGAGGTCTGCCAGGTGTTGGTGTTAACCATAAATACAGGCAGGCCAGTCTGGAAGGCGCGTTCACACAGCTTGGCGATGCTTGGATCCATTTCATAGCCGCCAGTCAGCAGCAGGGCACCGATTTCCACGCCATTCATAGCGGCCAGACAGGCTGCAACCAGCACGTCAGGACGATCGGCTGAAGTCACCAGCAGTGAGCCTGGACGGAAGTGTTCCAGCATGTGAGGAATGCTACGGGCGCAGAATGTGACTGATTTAACGCGACGAGTCTGAATATCACCTTCGTTGATGACGCGAGCATTCAGGTGTTTCGCCATATCAATGGCACGCGTAGCAATCAGGTCAAAGCTCCAGGGAATGCAGCCGAGCACGGGGAGCGGACTGTTGGCAAACAGTTGTTTCGGGTCAACATTGGCAACGCTAGCCTTGCTGGAATCATCAAAGATTTCAGACAGGTCAGGGCGTGTGCGACCCTGTTCATCGACCGGGGCATTCAGTTTGTTGATAATGACGCCCGTGATGTTTTTATTTTTGCTGCCACCGAAGCTGGAACGGGCCAGTTCGATGCGTTCTTTTAACTGCGCAGGAGAATCGTTGCCTAACGCCAGTACAAAAACGATTTCTGCGTTCAGGGTTTTTGCGATTTCATAGTTCAGCGCGTTGGCAAATTGATGTTTGCGTGTTGGCACCAAGCCTTCAACCAATACCACTTCCGCATCTTTAGTGTTTTCATGGTAGCGAGCAATGATGTCTTCCATCAGAACATCTTGCTGATTGGAGCTTAACAACGCTTCAACCCGGCTCATTTGCAGCGGTTCTGCCGCATTGATAGATGAGTTAGCACGAATAATAGTCGTGGTCTGGTCTGGCGTATTATCACCAGTGCGCGGTTGAGCGATCGGTTTGAACACGCTCAGGCGGACGCCTTTTTGTTCCATGGAACGGATGACACCCAGGCTGACGCTAGTCAGACCGACGCTGGTGCCAGTTGGGATCAACATGATTGTACGGGACACGGCTAAACCTCTTAACGGTTGCTCGTTAGTCAAAAACAACTCCGTCAGCCTGAGCTGACGGAGTTGGCGTTCATTTTACGCTGTCAGACGGAGGGCGTCTTGAGCGATAACCAATTCTTCATTGGTCGGTATGACCAATGCGGGACGGGAACCTTCTTTCGCAATGTTGCCGCCTTTGCCGAAACGAGCCGCTAAATTGCGTTCGTGATCGACTTCAAAACCTAGCAGACCAAGTTTATTCAGCGTTAATTCACGCACCATCGCTGCGTTTTCACCGATACCACCAGTGAAGATAACGGCATCCAGTCGGCCTTCCATCAGGGCGCTGTATGAACCGATGTATTTGGCCAGACGGTGGCAGTACACGTCCATTGCACGTTTAGCATCAGCTTTAGTGGTGTAGTTATCTTCAACATAACGACAGTCGCTGGTGACTTCTGTCAGACCCAACAGGCCAGACTCTTTCGTCAACAGTTTATTGATCGCATCAATACTCATGCCCAGAGAGTCATGCAGATGGAACACGATAGCAGGATCGATATCACCACTACGCGTACCCATTACCAGACCTTCCAGCGGAGTCAGACCCATAGACGTATCAACGCATTTACCGTTACGTACCGCTGTGACAGAACCACCGTTGCCAAGATGACAGGTGATCACGTTCAGCTCATCAACAGGTTTATTCAGCGCTTCAGCAGCCTGTTGAGTCACGAAATAGTGGCTGGTGCCGTGTGCGCCATAGCGACGGACATGATGCTCGGTGTACAGTTTGTACGGAAGTGCGTAGAGATAAGATTCTTCCGGCATCGTCTGGTGGAACGCGGTATCGAAAACAGCTACGTTCTTTTCGGCCAGTTTCGGGAAGGATTTCAGCGCTTCATCGATACCGATCAAGTGAGCTGGGTTATGCAACGGTGCAAAAGGTATGGAATCTTTGATACCCTGCAAGACGTCAGCATCAATGACAGCAGACTGAGTGAATTTTTCGCCGCCATGAACGATACGATGGCCGATGGCAACCAATTGTGCAGACAGTTCTGGTTTTTGAGCCAAAATGTTGCTGACGATGAAATTCAGCGCTTCACTGTGAGCTGCGCCAGCACCCAGTTCAGCTTCTTGCTTGCCACCGTCCATTTTCCATTTAATACGGGCTTCTGGCAGGTGAAAACACTCGGCTAAACCGGACAGGTATTCTTCCCCGTTAACAGCATCGATGATGGCGAACTTCAGGGATGAACTACCACAGTTAAGAACCAGTACTAACTTACTCGACATGGAAGTACCTACTTGTTATACATGGTTAAATAAATGTCATACAAAGGTAGCCTATCGCATACCACTGCTGGCATTTATGATTAACATCATGCCTTGGTGCGATACACCAGACATGACGATGAAAAAGTGCCGATAACGCTGACCTGTGGTACTGAATGAACAGTATACTGGACATGGCATCGGTGTATGAAACCCCAGTTTATAAAAGCGATGAATAACCGCGTTGTGACTGTTGGCAGCGCTTGTGATGCAGGGAATCGAACTCCCAGTGTGTAGTCATACTACTTTAGTATATATAGCGGCCAAAAGGCCGTCTTAGGATACCGATAGCGTAAGGCAAACACAAAATATATTTTAACCTTATCAAATTAAGTTGTTGATTTGTGCAAAGTTTTTATTTTTTATCTTTAAAGTTGAGGTGTGACGATGGCAACGAAACCTAGTGATAGAATCAGTTGGCTAAAGTTACTCCAACGTGGCCAGCACTATATGAAAACGTGGCCTGCTGATAAGCGTCTGGCACCGGTCTTTCCTGAAAATCGCGTTGTGAGAGCGACACAGTTTGCTATTCGTTTTATGCCGCCGCTGGCCGTGTTCACGCTCACATGGCAGATTGCCCTTGGCGGGCAACTTGGGCCAGCGATTGCGACCGCCTTGTTTGCCTGTAGTTTACCTATGCATGGATTATGGTGGCTTGGGCGTCGCTCTGTGACTCCCTTACCTCCGACGCTATTGACCTGGTTTCACGATATCCGACATAAATTGCTTGAATCGGGTTTGGCCCTCGCACCGCTGGAAGACGCGCCAACGTACCAGTCGTTAGCCGATGTGCTAAAGCGGGCATTTAAACAGCTTGATAAAACGTTTTTAGACGATCTGTGATCTGAGTCAGACTGGGTATGTCAGGCAGGTGATTTTCTCCTTCCTGCTGTTTTAAATCAAAAAATGGATCGCTATTGCTATCACGAAACGATTCAGTATGCGATTCTGTCATTAATATTTAGGGTAAACGGCGGTATGCCGGGATGAGGTTCAGGAGATCACGATGGAAATGACAAATGCCCAGAGGTTAATCCTTTCAAATCAATACAAAATGATGACCATGCTTGATCCAGACAATGCTGAGCGGTATCGCCGATTGCAAACTATTATTGAGCGGGGCTATGGCTTACAGATGCGTGAGCTAGATCGAGAGTTTGGCGAATTGAGCGAAGATGTTTGCCGTACGATCATTAACATCATGGAAATGCATCATGCCTTGCAGGTGTCTTGGGCGAACCTGAAGGACAAACAGGAACTGGATGAACGTCGTCTGGTCTTTCTGGGGTTTGACGCCGCGACTGAGGCTCGTTATCTCGGTTTTGTCCGCTTCATGGTGCACGTAGAAGGCCGTTACCCGCATTTTGACTCCGGTACGCATGGTTTTAATGCTCAGACGAAAATGTGGGACAAGTATGGTCGCATGCTGTCTATCTGGCAGTCTTGTCCGCGCCAGTATCATTTAAGTGCGGTCGAAATAGCACAAATCATCAATGCCTGATTCGTTAAAAAGGGGCTTTCCTGTGGAGTGTAAAGGTTTTCTGTTTGACCTGGATGGTACGCTGGTTGACTCGTTGCCAGCAGTAGAACGAGCCTGGATCAACTGGGCTAACGCGCACGATATTGATCCACAGGAAGTTCTGGGTTTTATTCACGGTAAGCAAGCGATCACGTCGTTGCGTCATTTCCTGCAAGGGCAAAGTGAGGCGCTGATCCAGCAAGAGTTTTATGCGTTGGAAAAAATTGAAGCGTCAGATACGCAGGGCGTTATTGAAATGGCGGGGGCAAAGAAGCTACTGGCGCGATTGGATGAACTTGGCATTCCATGGGCGATTGTGACTTCGGGAACGGTCCCCATTGCGCATGCTCGCCATCAGGCTGCGGGATTACCCGCGCCGAACGCGTTTATTACGGCAGAGCAGGTTGCTCGGGGTAAGCCGAATCCTGATGCCTATTTATTGGGTGCTCAGCAATTGGGGCTAAAACCAGCTGACTGCGTTGTCGTTGAAGACGCGCCTGCTGGTGTTTTGTCTGGTCTGGCGGCGGGAAGTCAGGTGATTGCGGTAAACGCGCCGTCGGATACGCCGAAGTTAGATCAGGTAGATCTGGTTTTAGATTCGCTGGAACAGATCCAGATAACGAAAACCGGTGACACAGCTATTATCGTTCGTAGTCAATAAGTTTCTGTAATTTACAGATAAAATTGTGACTAAATATGATCAAACCTCGCTTCAGCGAGGTTTTTTTATGGCAGACTATCTCTGTCTGTTCCCTTTGGGCCTCAGAAAAGCAATTAAAGCACTCGCAGGTATTTCCGTGGCATTTTGAATATATTCCTATCACTGAACTTTTTCCGTTAGGGGAACCGTTTTGAATAGCGAACTTCTCTGGGTTTTATCCCTGTTGCTGATCGCCATTGTGTTATTTACCACCAATAAATTACGCATGGATGTCGTCGCGCTATTGGTCATTATCGCTTTTGTGTTAAGCGGAACGCTGACATTACCGCAGGCGCTGATAGGGTTCAGCGATCCTAATGTCGTTTTGATCGCTGCGCTATTTGTGATAGGTGAAGGGTTAGTTCGCACAGGGGTCGCCTATCAGGTGGGGGACTGGCTGGTACGTGCGGCGGGTAGCAGTGAAATCAAAATGCTGGTTCTTCTGATGGTGACTGTCACCATGTTGGGCGCGTTTATGAGTTCAACCGGAGTGGTCGCTATCTTTATTCCGGTCGTGTTGAGTGTTTCAGCCCGAATGAAAACATCACCTGGCAGGTTGATGATGCCCTTAAGTTTTGCCGGGTTGATCAGCGGAATGATGACGCTGGTGGCGACTCCGCCCAATATGGTTGTCAGTAGCGAACTGATGAGGGAAGGGGTTGCAGGGTTTAGTTTTTTTAGTGTGACGCCAATCGGGCTAGTGGTGTTGTTGATTGGTGTGGCCTATATGATGGTTGCGCGTTATTGGCTCGGTGGTGCGGAAACGGATACGTCAAAAGAGACCTGGAAGCGAAAAACGTTCCGCGATTTGATTCGTGATTACAAATTAACAGGGAGAGCACGTCGCTTAGCTATTCTTTCTGGTTCTCCTTTGATTGGTCATCGTCTGGATGATTTGCGGTTGCGTCAACGTTATGGGGCCAACATTGTCGGGATTGAGCGCTGGAGGAAATTTCGGCGCGTCATGGTTAGCGTCGCGGGGAATACAGAACTCCGTTTGAATGATGTTTTGCTTATTGATATGTCAGCATCGGAGGTTGACCTGCGTGAATTTTGTACCTCACAACGTCTGGAACCGATGGTGCTGCGTGGCGAGTATTTTTCGGAGCAGGCGCGTGATGTTGGTATGGCGGAAATGTCGTTAATCCCGGACTCTGAGTTGTTAGGCAAAACGCTCTATGAAGTGGGATTCCGTAGCCGTTACGGTTTAAGCGTGGTGGGGATTCGCCGCAATGGCGAGGCCATGGATGGGATTTTGGCGGATGAGCAACTTCAGCTTGGCGATATTTTGTTAGTTATCGGTGACTGGCGAATGATCCGGCAATTGCATACACAAAAAAATGATTTCCTGTTGCTGAATTTACCCGCAGAGGTGGACGATATTGCGCCTGCCGTTAGCCAGGCACCCCATGCATTATTTTGTTTGGCTTTGATGGTCGCCATGATGCTGACGGATGAAGTTCCGAATGCGGTTGCGGCGCTGATTGCTTGCTTACTGATGGGGAAATTTCGCTGTATTGATATGGAAGGTGCTTACCGCGCGATTCACTGGCCCAGCATCATCTTGATTGTAGGAATGATGCCATTTGCACTCGCCTTGCAGCAAACCGGCGGCGTTGCGTTGATTGTTAATCTGTTAATGGAAGTGGCTGGTGGCGCCGGGCCTCATGTCATGCTGGTTTGCTTGTTTATACTATGTGCTGTTATCGGGCTATTTATTTCGAACACAGCAACCGCGGTATTAATGGCACCTATCGCTATCGCGGCCGCAAAACAGATGGACGTTTCGCCTTATCCTTTTGCGATGATTATTGCCGTTGCCGCCTCCGCTGCGTTTATGACGCCAGTGTCATCGCCAGTGAATACGCTGGTGTTAGGGCCTGGCGGATATAAGTTCGGCGACTTTATCCGCATTGGCGTACCCTTCACGATTTTAGTTATGATTGTGAGTGTGATGATGGTGCCGTGGCTTTATCCATTCTGATTCCGCTTGTGGTATCAGAGAATTACAATGGAGAGTCCTGGCTAATTTCATCCAATGAGAGGTTAAAGCTTGGAATAAAAACGTCCATAAAATAGTCCATTTCCGGGCTGTGCCGCAATGTTAACGTTTTCTCTAATCGCGCTTTGGCCATGGTAAATTCTGAATTCCCTGCGGATAGTTCTTCCAGACATTTCAGGTAGGCACAAAGCGCGTCAGCCTGTTTAACAATTGACCGTTCATCTTCACTGGTGTACTGCTCATCAAGTAGCGAGCGGTAGTCCTGCTGCAATTCCTCAGGAAGCATCGCAATCAGTTTTTGCTGTGCGACCTTCTCAATTTTTTTGTACTCATGGGCAATTTGTGCGTTGTAATATTTGATGGGCGTGGGCATATCGCCTGTCAATACTTCGCTGGCATCATGGTACATCGCCAGTAAGGCGATGCGTTCCGCGTTCAAGTTACCGTTAAATTTTCGATTTTTGATCACAGCCAGTGCATGGGCGACAAAAGCAACCTGCAAACTATGCTCAGAAACATTTTCTGTGCGAACATTTCGCATCAGAGGCCAGCGGCTAATGAGTTTCAGACGGGATAAATGGGCAAAGAAGTGACTCTGATTCATAATATCTCTCAGACAACAGCACAATGTCGTTATTGTGAGCATTGGGACGGGATTATGCAATCGGACAAAATTTTGCCGGATAGCATGCATGCCATCCGGCGAAATATGACTCTGTTACTGGTGGTAGTTTTCCAGAAAACGCCCCAGTTTGTGAACGGCCATATCCAGTTCATCAACACGCGGCAGTGTCACGATACGAACATGATCCGGGTAGGGCCAGTTAAAAGCGGTTCCCTGTACCAACAATACTTTTTCCTGCAATAGCAAATCGAGAACCAGCTTCTGATCGTCATGGATATTGAAACGTTTGGCATCAATATGCGGGAACATATAGAGTGCGCCGCTGGGTTTAACACAAGAGACGCCAGGTATCTGATTAATGAGTTCCCACGCTCGGTTGCGTTGCTCATACAAACGCCCGCCGGGTTGGATAAATTCGCTGATGCTCTGATATCCACCTAATGCAGTCTGAATGGCGTGCTGCATGGGCACATTAGCGCACAGGCGCATCGACGCGAGCATTTCCAACCCTTCAATATAACCTTTGGCATGCTTTTTCGGGCCGTTGAGTACCATCCAACCCTGGCGGAACCCCGCAACGCGATAGGTTTTTGATAAACCATTAAAAGTGACGGTCAGTAAATCAGGAGCCAAAGCGGCAATAGAATGGTGTTGAGCCTCATCGTAGAGGATTTTGTCATAAATCTCATCCGCGAAAATGATCAGGTTATGTTCGCGGGCAATCTCAACAATTTCCAGCAGCAGTTCTTTGCTGTACACCGCGCCTGTCGGGTTATTGGGATTGATAATGACGATACCGCGAGTACGTGGTGTGATTTTCTTGCGGATATCCTCCAGATCGGGGAACCATCCAGCTTCTTCATCACAGAGATAATGTACTGCGTTCCCATTGGAAAGTGAGACGGCGGCTGTCCATAACGGATAATCCGGTGCAGGGACCAGCATTTCATCACCACTGTTCAGCAAAGCCTGCATGGACTGTACGATCAGCTCAGAGACGCCGTTGCCGATATAGACATCTTCAACGGTCATATCACGCATGTTGCGTGCCTGATAATGTTGAACAATGGCTTTGCGTGCAGAATACAAGCCTTTTGAATCACAGTATCCTTGTGCCGTTGGCAAATTGCGAATAACGTCAACAAGGATTTCGTCCGGCGCTTCAAAACCGAAGGGCGCGGGATTACCGATGTTCAGTTTGAGGACTTTATTCCCTTCTTCTTCAAGTCGTTTCGCTTCCTTCAGCACTGGACCACGGATGTCGTAACAAACGTTCTCCAGCTTTTTGGATTTTTCAATCGGAGACATAACTATCACAAACCTTTTGCGGGAAGAGCGTATTCCTGTGTGGAATAGCATAACCTGCTTAATGTACTCCTCCTGCTATACCTTTTGAAGAATGTTTCCCGCTTTATCTGTAAATATCAGGGCCGTCACGCCGTGGTATTGCGTACTAGTCTATTAGTGCGGTAGGGTAGATAAGCATGATCTTTGTGAGTCAGCCATGACTCTCTCTCCTCAGCCTGCGCTGATTATTTTAAATAACAGATACTTTTATTTTTCAGAACGAAAAAATGAGAAATGGTTTTTTATTCTGGTAAAGATTGAAACTGACGAACCATTTAAAATAAGGAGGCGTTATCAATAGAAAAGACGATAGGGATAACGAAATATAAGTATTTTTTTGCCCTTATCGTGCGTCTGCGATAGTGTCTTAAATGTATGGGTTGTTCCCATTACATGTAATAAACACCAGGAATGTTTTGTTAAAAATTAAAATAGATAAGTGAATAATCGTATGACCAATGCAAATCGACCAGTACTTAATCTCGATCTTGATCTATTGAGAACGTTTGTCGCGGTTGCAGATTTAAATACCTTTGCCGCCGCTGCTGTTGCCGTATGCCGGACTCAATCGGCTGTCAGCCAGCAGATGCAACGTTTAGAACAACTCATCGGAAAGGAACTGTTCGCTCGTCATGGGCGAAATAAACAGTTAACTGAACACGGTATCCAATTTCTGGGTTACGCCAGAAAGATATTACAATTCAATGATGAAGCCTGTACTTCATTAATGTATAGCGATATTCAGGGGACACTTACCATCGGTGCTTCTGATGACACAGCTGATACCATTCTTCCTTATATTTTACATCGGGTAACCTCGGTTTTTCCTAAATTATCGATAGCCGTCAGTGTAAAACGCAGCGTGGAAATGTTGGACATGCTGCATGAGGGGAAAATTGATCTGGTGATTACCACGATGAATAGTGTTGGCTTTCCTCATGTATTATTACGCAGTTCTCCTACGTTGTGGTATTGCGCTGCGGATTATCAATTTAGACCGGAAGAACCCGTGCCGCTTGTTGTGTTGGATGAACCGAGCCCTTTTCGTGCATTAGCGCTGGAAAAGTTAAAAGCTGCGGGCCTTCCCTGGAAGATATCCTATGTGGCATCGACCTTATCTGCGGTAAGGGCGGCGGTTAAGGCAGGGCTCGGGGTGACGGTGAGATCTGTCGAAATGATGAGCCCAGAGTTGAAAGTGCTCGGCGAGGAGGATGGATTACCCAAGCTGCCGGAAACACGCTATTTCTTGTGCAGAAATCCACATCATGAAAATGAGCTGGCGACAGCCATTTTTAGCGTGATTGAGTCAGGGAGCAAAGCACAAATGATCCCTGCTGTCACGACACAAGACCAATAATGGTACGTGTTTTTTAGCTTCATTGCTAAAGGAGACATATCATTTGATGATAAGCCTGACGTTATTCGGGCAACAAGGATATAGCCCGAATGATGATGACTTGCCCGTGATGTGAGTACAACGCCTATCCGCACCCAGAGCACTTTGATTTAGCCTTTATTGGCATAAAAGACATTGATATTCGCTGTATTATTTTTTATAAAACGCTAGTTCGATTTTTTTAATCGATTGTTGCAAAAATTCATTCCCCGTCAAAAGTCAACCGCACTAATTTTTTTACTAACTAAATTGGAAAAAATGTGTGCTGGATCAAAAAATAACCCTAATAACCCCATGGGGGAACAGGCAATCCCTGTGAAAATGGTATAGTGGCTCCGCAATTTGATGTCTTTAGCCGTAGCCATTTGTTAACAAGTTACGTGACTGACACGATTTAGCTTGAGGCGAGAACACAAAATGTTAACAAAACCACGTGCATGTGAAGTAATGTACTGTTATTTTTAGTAAGGTTGAAAAAAGGTTATAAAATTAGGGGCTCAATCACATCGAATGCCGTTTACCTGATACGTTTCCGTGCCTTTTGTGTGGTTATTTATCCTTCCTTTTAATCGATGTGGCGTATTAACTGCCGAAAAAGAGCAGATGTATTCCCGCCACTTTTGATGAGTAAGCAAAGAGTATGTCAACAACTACTGAAGTCCTCGCCCATCACTGGGCATTTGCGCTATTCCTTATCGTTGCTGTGGGCCTGTGCGGTTTTATGCTGGCAGGGGGATTCTTGCTCGGTGGGAGAGCAAGAGCCAGAGCTAAAAACGTTCCTTATGAATCCGGTATCGATTCCGTCGGTTCAGCGCGTTTGCGTCTGTCCGCCAAATTTTATCTGGTCGCCATGTTTTTCGTTATCTTCGATGTTGAAGCCCTATATCTCTACGCCTGGGCTGTTTCTATCAGAGAAAGCGGCTGGATTGGCTTTATCGAAGCAACCATTTTCATTTTGGTGCTGTTGGCGGGTTTGATTTATCTGGTTCGCGTTGGGGCGCTTGACTGGACCCCCTCTCGTTCTAAACGACAAGTCGTTAAATCAGACACTATCAACACTATCAACACTCATCAGCAGTAATAGCGAGGCATTTTAAGATGGACTATACGCTCACCCGCATAGAGCCGGACGGTGAGAATAACCGTTATCCCCTGCAACGCCAGGAGATCGTTTCCGACCCTCTGGAGCAACATGTTCACCGCAGTGTCTATATGGGCAAACTGGAACATGCATTACACGATACGGTGAACTGGGGACGCAAGAATTCTCTATGGCCTTATAACTTTGGCCTTTCCTGCTGCTACGTTGAAATGGTGACGTCGTTTACTGCTGTTCATGACGTTGCTCGTTTTGGATCTGAAGTACTGCGAGCATCACCTCGTCAGGCTGACTTTATGGTGGTGGCGGGAACCTGCTTTACCAAAATGGCACCGGTTATCCAGCGCTTATATGAGCAGATGCTGGAACCAAAATGGGTGATCTCCATGGGGGCCTGTGCTAACTCTGGCGGTATGTACGACATCTATTCCGTGGTTCAGGGAGTCGATAAATTCCTGCCGGTTGATGTGTATATTCCTGGTTGTCCGCCGCGTCCTGAAGCGTATATTCAAGCTCTGCTACTGTTAAAAGAGTCCATTGGGAAAGAACGTCGCCCTCTGTCATGGGTGGTGGGAGAACAGGGCGTTTACCGTGCCAACATGCAATCCGAACGGGAACGTAAACGCGGTGAGCGTATCGCAGTAACCAATCTGCGTTCGCCCGATGAGATTTGATCTGTAAATGATGATCCCGCTGGCCGCGTAATATCACGATAACAGTGTGCGGTCATGATCAGATACAGCAATAGCACATTTAATGTGGTGACATTTATGACAGATTTAACGACGCACGATCTCGCACTGCCTGCTTGGCAAACCCGTGATCACCTTGACGATCCGGTCATTAGCGAACTGTGTAACCGTTTTGGACCTGATTCGTTTACGGTACAAGCTACACGTACTGGCGTACCCGTAGTGTGGGTCAAACGTGAGCAATTATTAGATGTTGTGTCTTTCCTGAAAAAACAACCGAAACCGTATGTCATGTTATTTGATTTACATGGCATGGATGAGCGTCTGCGTACGCATCGTGAAGGTTTGCCCGCTGCTGATTTTTCTGTTTTTTATCATTTAATTTCCATTGAGCGGAACCGCGACATCATGCTGAAAGTCGCGTTGGTCGAAGGCGATATGCATTTGCCGACGATGACTAGCCTGTTTCCTAATGCCAACTGGTATGAGCGGGAAACTTGGGAAATGTTCGGTATGACCTTTGATGGGCACCCGCATTTGACGCGCATTATGATGCCGCATACTTGGGAAGGTCATCCGCTACGTAAAGATTACCCCGCTCGGGCGACCGAATTCGATCCATTCGTGTTGACCAAGCAGAAAGAAGATTTGGAAATGGAGTCGCTGACGTTCAAACCCGAAGATTGGGGAATGAAACGCGGTACTGAAAATGAAGATTTCATGTTCCTTAACTTGGGGCCGAACCACCCATCTTCACACGGTGCTTTCCGTATTATCCTGCAACTGGATGGTGAGGAAGTGCTCGATTGCGTGCCTGATGTGGGTTATCACCATCGTGGTGCGGAAAAAATGGGGGAGCGGCAGTCTTGGCATAGCTATATTCCTTATACCGATCGCATTGAATACTTGGGCGGCTGCGTTAATGAAATGCCTTACGTCCTTGCTGTTGAAAAACTGGCGGGCATTGACGTACCAGAACGCGTAAAAGTTATTCGCGTGATGCTGTCCGAACTCTTTCGTATTAATAGCCATCTGCTTTATATCAGTACGTATATTCAGGACGTCGGTGCAATGACGCCGGTGTTCTTTGCCTTTACCGATCGCCAGAAAATTTACGATCTGGTTGAAGCGATCACAGGATTTCGTATGCACCCAGCCTGGTTCCGTATCGGCGGGGTTGCGCATGATTTGCCGCGTGGTTGGGAACGTCTCCTGCGCGAATTCCTCGATTGGATGCCATCTCGTCTGGATACCTACGTTAAAGCGGCATTACAAAATACGATCCTGAAAGGCCGTACTCAAGGTGTTGCCGCTTACAACGCGAAAGAAGCGTTGGAGTGGGGCGTTACTGGAGCGGGGCTGCGTGCAACCGGTATCGGTTTTGACGTGCGTAAATGGCGCCCGTATTCCGGCTATGAAAACTTTGATTTTGAAGTGCCCGTCGGAAACGGCATTAGCGATTGCTATAGCCGTGTAATGTTGAAAGTGGAAGAATTGCGTCAGAGCCTGCGTATTTTGGAACAGTGCCTTAAAAATATGCCGGAAGGGCCATTTAAAGCGGATCACCCGCTGACCACGCCGCCGCCAAAAGAGCGCACATTGCAGCATATTGATACGTTGATTAACCACTTCCTGCAAGTTTCGTGGGGGCCGGTTATGCCTGCCAATGAGTCATTCCAGATGATTGAGGCAACCAAGGGTATCAATAGTTACTACCTGACCAGTGACGGCGGCACCATGAGCTACCGTACCCGTATTCGCACGCCGAGTTATGCGCATCTGCAACAGATTCCGTCTGTAATCCGAGGATGTCTGGTATCCGATTTGATCGTTTACCTCGGCAGTATTGATTTTGTTATGTCAGATGTGGACCGCTAACTATGCATGATCACAATATTCTTGATAACGGCAAACACGAGCATATCGATACTCAGGGGCAACCCGCCGCCGATTCATTGACGAAAGACACTGTTTTCGTGTTAAGCGAAGCCGAGCGCGATGCGATTGAACATGAAAAACACCATTATGAAGATGCCCGGGCCGCCTCGATTGAAGCGTTGAAAATCGTGCAGAAACAACGTGGATGGGTGCCAGATGGCGCGATTTACGCTATTGCCGATGTGCTAGGCATTCCTGCCAGTGATGTCGAAGGTGTCGCGACATTCTATAGCCAAATTTTCCGCCAACCCGTTGGGCGCCACATCATTCGTTATTGCGACAGTGTGGTATGCCATATCAACGGTTATCAGGGCGTGCAGGCTGCGCTGGAGCGTAAGCTCAGCATTAAACCAGGCCAAACGACGTTTGATGGACGTTTTACGTTGCTGCCGACCTGCTGTTTGGGAAACTGTGACAAAGGGCCGTCAATGATGATTGATGAAGATACGCATAGCCACGTGACGCCTGAAGATATCGAATCGTTATTGGAGCAGTATCAATGAGTAAAAACATTGTTCTGACTGCTGAGCAGCATCCTCTGACCTGGCGTTTGCGTGAAGATAAACAACCGGTTTGGCTGGATGAGTATTGCAGTAAAAATGGTTATGTCGGTGCAAAAAAAGCATTAAATGGCATGGCGCAGGGAGACGTGGTTTCTCTGGTTAAAGATGCTGGGTTAAAAGGGCGAGGCGGTGCAGGCTTTTCGACCGGGCTGAAATGGAGCCTGATGCCGAAAGACGAGAGCATGAATATCCGCTATTTGCTGTGTAACGCGGATGAGATGGAACCAGGAACATACAAAGATCGCCTCTTGATGGAGCAACTGCCCCACCTTTTAATTGAAGGGATGCTGATCAGTGCTTTCGCGTTAAAAGCTTATCGTGGCTACATCTTTCTGCGTGGCGAATATATTGAAGCCGCTGCGAATTTACGTCGCGCCATTGAAGAAGCGAAAGCTGCCGGGTTGTTGGGAAAAAATATTCTTGGCAGTGGATTCGATTTTGAATTGTTCGTCCACACGGGAGCAGGACGTTATATCTGTGGTGAAGAGACGGCGTTAATCAATTCACTGGAAGGTCGTCGTGCTAACCCGCGCTCTAAGCCGCCTTTCCCCGCCTCGGCGGGTGTTTGGGGTAAACCAACCTGCGTGAACAACGTTGAAACGCTGTGTAATGTGCCAGCGATTATTGAACATGGCGTGGATTGGTACCAAGGGCTTTCTGCCGGAAAGAGTAAAGATGCCGGAACGAAGCTGATGGGATTCTCCGGGCGAGTAAAAAACCCAGGGTTATGGGAATTGCCATTCGGCACGACGGCGAGAGAAATCCTTGAAGACTACGCTGGCGGCATGCGTGATGGGCTGAAGTTTAAAGCCTGGCAGCCAGGAGGCGCAGGAACCGATTTTCTGACCGAGGCTCACCTCGATCTTCCTATGGATTTTGAACACATCGCCAAGGCTGGAAGTCGTCTCGGTACCGCGTTGGCGATGGCTGTTGATCACGAAATCAATATGGTATCGCTCACGCGTAATCTGGAAGAGTTTTTTGCCCGCGAGTCCTGCGGATGGTGTACGCCTTGCCGCGATGGTTTGCCGTGGAGCGTCAAGCTGTTACGCGCGTTGGAACGTGGTGAAGGGCAGCCTGGAGATATTGAAACGCTGGAGCAGTTGTGCCGTTTCCTCGGGCCGGGTAATACGTTCTGTGCACATGCGCCGGGCGCGGTAGAACCTCTTCAGAGCGCCATTAAATATTTCCGAGAAGAATTTGAGGCGGGAATTTCTCCACAATATCTGGGTAACCTGAAAGCGATTGGTGGTATTCAGCCTAACTTGTTGAAAGAGCGCTGGTAACAGTCGAGCTGATATGTACTTACACCTGATAAGTACCCGACCCGATAAGTGTGAGATGCAGTCAATGTATCCGCCGGGTGGCATAAATAAGCCACGCCGATAATAGAATTTTTGATTAGTGCTCGTGGTAACACGAGCCATTATGGAAGCATGCTGACTATGGCTACTATTCATGTAGACGGCAAAGAGTATGAAGTAAACGGAGCAGACAACCTTCTTGAGGCCTGTCTGTCCCTTGGACTTGATATTCCTTACTTTTGCTGGCACCCGGCGCTGGGAAGCGTTGGATCCTGCCGCCTTTGTGCGGTAAAGCAATACCAGAACGCGGAGGATACTCGCGGCAGGCTGGTGATGTCTTGTATGACACCGGCTACCGAGGGAACGTTCATTGCCATTGAAGATGAAGAAGCAAAACTGTTTCGTAAAACAATCGTTGAGTTTCTGATGACCAACCACCCGCATGACTGTCCGGTCTGTGAGGAGGGAGGGAACTGCCATCTTCAGGATATGACGGTAATGACGGGACAGAACTTCCGCCGCTATCGTTTTACAAAGCGTACACACCGCAATCAGGATCTCGGTCCTTTCATTTCGCATGAAATGAACCGTTGCATTGCTTGTTATCGCTGCGTCCGTTACTACAAAGATTATGCCGATGGCAAGGATCTTGGCGTATACGGTGCGCATGACAACGTTTATTTTGGTCGTCCTGAAGATGGTACGTTGGAAAGCGAATTCTCCGGTAATCTGGTTGAAGTATGTCCTACCGGCGTATTTACTGATAAAACGCACTCCGAGCGCTATAACCGTAAATGGGATATGCAGTTTGCACCGAGTATCTGCCAGCAGTGCAGCATCGGTTGTAATACCAGCCCTGGCGAGCGTTATGGTGAGTTGCGCCGTATCGAAAACCGTTTCAACGGCAGTGTAAACCATTATTTCCTCTGTGACCGTGGTCGTTTTGGCTATGGCTACGTTAATCTGAAAGATCGTCCCCAACAGCCATTGCAACGTCGTGGTGACGATTGGATTGCGCTGAACGCTGAGCAGGCACTGCAAGGTGCAGCAGATGTTTTGCGTCAGGCGAAGAAGGCGATTGGTATCGGTTCACCTCGTGCCAGCGTTGAAAGCAACTTTGCACTACGTGAGCTCGTAGGCGCGGAGAACTTTTATACTGGTATTGCGCAGGAAGAACAAAACCGTCTGCAATTGGTACTGAAGGTATTACAGGAAAGCGGCATCCGTACGCCTGCCTTACGTGAAATAGAAAGTTACGACGCGGTTCTGATTCTGGGTGAAGATTTAACACAGACTGGCGCACGTATCGCGCTGGCTGTTCGTCAAGCCGTTAAAGGCAAGGCCCGGGAGATGGCCGCGGCACAAAAAGTCGCTGACTGGCAAATTGCTGCGATTCTGAATATTGGGCAACATGCCAAACACCCGCTGTTTGTCACCAACGTAGATAATACCCGGCTGGATGATATTGCGGCCTGGAACTATCGTGCGCCGGTTGCCGATCAGGCTCGTCTGGGGTTTGCTATCGCGCATGCGCTTGACGAAAATGCGCCAGCGGTAACCGATCTGGCTGCCGGATTGGATCAGAAGGTTGATATCATTGTGCAGGCTTTGGCTGGCGCGAAGAAACCGCTAATCATTTCTGGTACCAATTCTGGCAGTGAAGAAATTATCGCGGCGGCGGCGAATGTGGCGAAAGCGCTGAAAAATCGCGGTTCTGATGTTGGCATTACGTTTGTTGCAGCGGCTGCAAACAGCATTGGTGTGTCGATGATTGGCGGTGGTTCTCTTGATGAAGCGTTGGCTCAACTTGAGAGCGGCGAAGCCGATAGCGTGGTCGTACTGGAAAACGATCTTTACCGTCACGCCCCCGCGGCACGAGTTGATGCCGCTTTGGAGAAAGTGACGAATTTGGTTGTGCTGGATCACCAGCGTACACCGATTATGGATAAAGCCAGTCTCATTTTCTCATCGGCCAGTTTTGCTGAAAGCGATGGTACGTTGATTAGCCAGGAAGGCCGCGCTCAGCGCTTCTTCCAAGTTTATGATCCAACATACTACAACGATAAAGTGGTTATGCTGGAAAGTTGGCGTTGGCTGCATTCGCTGTTCATTACTTATAACAGCCGTCAGGTTGACTGGACTCAACTCGATCATGTGATTGATGCTTGTGTCAGTGAGCTGCCGCAGTTAGCTGCCATTAAAGACGCTGCGCCGGATGCTTCTTTCCGTATTCTCGGACAGAAACTGGCTCGTTCACCTAATCGTTCAAGTGGTCGTACGGCGATGCGAGCGAATATTAGCGTGCATGAGCCGCGCCAACCGCAAGATAAAGACACAATGTTTGCCTTCTCAATGGAAGGGAACAACAGCCCAACCGCTAACCGACAGCAGATCCCGTTTGCCTGGGCTCCAGGCTGGAACTCACCGCAGGCATGGAATAAGTTCCAGGATGAAGTGGGTGGGCATCTGCGTCATGGCGATCCCGGCGTACGCATTATCGAAGCGGGTGAAGCATCGTTGGAATATTTTGATAATATCCCGGCTGCGTTTGTTGCGGTATCTGGTCAGTGGCGAGTTGCACCGTATTATCACTTGTTTGGCAGTGAAGAGATGTCACAGCGTTCTTCTGTTATTCAGCAGCGCATGACTGAACCTTACGTGATGGTTAATCCTGCTGACGCAGCTTCGCTTGGCGTTAACGCCGGCGCTTTGCTGGAACTGACTTGTAGCGGTCAGACGTTGCGTTTACCGCTACGTTTAAGTGCCGAGCTGTGTCAGGGACAGGTCGGTTTGCCACTCGGATTCCCGGGGATTGCTCCGGTTCTGGTCGGTGCAACCGTTGAAAATCTGCGGGAGGCTGCACTATGAGTTGGTTAACACCGGAAATATTAGAGATCCTGGGATCTGTCGGGAAAGCGATTGTCATTTTGCTGGTGGTTGTGACCTGTGGCGCATTCATGAGTATGGGCGAGCGTAAGCTACTTGGCTTGTTCCAAGGGCGCTATGGGCCAAACCGGGTAGGCTGGGGCGGTTCGTTACAGCTTGTCGCTGATATGATCAAAATGTTCTTCAAAGAAGACTGGGTGCCGAAGTTTACGGATAAAGTTATCTTCACTTTAGCGCCGATGATCGCTTTTACCTCAATGTTGATTGCCTTCGCGATTGTTCCTATTACCCCTACATGGGGCGTGTCGGACCTGAACATTGGCCTGTTGTTTTTCCTGATGATGGCAGGGCTTGCGGTCTATGCCGTGCTGTTTGCGGGTTGGGCAAGTAACAACAAATACTCATTGCTGGGTGCGGTACGTGCATCAGCCCAAACGGTGAGCTATGAAGTCTTTATCGGGTTGTCGTTAATGGGGGTTGTTGCACAAGCGGGCTCGTTCAATATGCGCGATATCGTGGATTCACAAGCGCATTTGTGGAATGTGATCCCGCAGTTCTTTGGCTTCATTACCTTTGCCATCGCAGGTGTTGCCGTTTGCCACCGTCATCCCTTTGACCAGCCGGAAGCCGAGCAGGAACTGGCTGATGGTTATCACATTGAATATTCCGGTATGAAATTTGGTTTGTTCTTTGTGGGGGAATATATCGGTATCGTGACCGTTTCTGCGCTCATCGTCACCCTGTTTTTCGGTGGCTGGCATGGTCCGTTCCTGCCTCCGTTTGTCTGGTTTGCGCTAAAAACGGGATTTTTCATGATGATGTTTATCCTGATCCGTGCCTCGTTACCCCGTCCGCGTTATGACCAGGTGATGGCTTTCGGCTGGAAAGTCTGTCTGCCGATAACGCTTTTGAATCTGCTGGCGACGGCTGCCGTCATTCTGTACAACGCTCAATAAGGGGTGAATAAACCATGACATTGAAAGAGTTAGTGGTTGGTTTCGGCACCCAGATACGCAGTATCTGTATGGTGGGATCGAATGCTTTTAAGAAGCGCGAAACCAAAATGTATCCCGAGGAGCCAGTCAACCCGCCGCCGCGTTACCGTGGCCGTATTGTGTTGACGCGCGATCCGGATGGTCAAGAGCGTTGCGTTGCTTGTAACTTGTGTGCAGTCGCTTGCC
Organism: Pectobacterium hainanensis; assembly: GCF_046237015.1. Classification (NCBI taxonomy): domain Bacteria; kingdom Pseudomonadati; phylum Pseudomonadota; class Gammaproteobacteria; order Enterobacterales; family Pectobacteriaceae; genus Pectobacterium; species Pectobacterium hainanensis. Next base: position 7,519 of record NZ_JBJYIN010000029.1, on the reverse strand, counting down.
CGGTTGGTTGCATTTCTTTGCAAAAAGCCGAAACGAAAGATGGGCGCTGGTACCCCGAGTTTTTCCGCATCAACTTCTCACGCTGTATTTTCTGCGGTTTTTGTGAAGAAGCTTGTCCGACGACGGCCATTCAATTGACGCCGGATTTTGAGATGGGCGATTACAAACGTCAGGATTTGGTTTACGAGAAAGACGATTTGCTGATATCGGGGCCGGGTAAATATCCGGAATATAATTTCTACCGGATGGCCGGTATGGCGATTGATGGGAAAGATAAAGGCGAAGCCGAAAACGAAGCCAAACCCATTGATGTCAAAGGCTTGTTGCCCTAAGGAGCTAGCATGGAATTCGCTTTTTATACCACAGGTTTGATTGCGATACTGGCGACATTGCGCGTCATTACGCATACCAACCCTGTGCATGCATTGTTGTATATGGTCACCTCGCTAATGGCAATCGCCGGCGTTTTCTTCTCTCTGGGCGCTAATTTTGCCGGAGCACTTAGCATTATTGTTTATGCAGGTGCCATCATGGTGCTGTTCGTGTTCGTCGTTATGATGCTTAACCTCGGTAGCTCAGTTGTCGAACAGGAGCGGAATTGGTTGAAACCCGGTGTCTGGATTGGCCCTGGTATCCTGTCGCTGGCGCTATTAATCATCGTGGTCAATGCCATACTCAGCCTTAAAGAACAGGGTATTAGCGGTGAATCGATTGAAGCGAAAGCAGTCGGTATCAGCCTGTTTGGACCTTATGTTTTAGCGGTTGAACTTGCCTCGATGCTGTTGTTGGCAGGCTTGGTTGTCGCTTTCCATATTGGTCGTGAAGACAAACGTGGCGATGTCATCAGTAAAGACAGCACCCAGGATGTTGAGAAGAAAATAACGGGGGAACGCGCATGATTCCGTTACAACATGGTTTGATTCTGGCCGCCATATTGTTTGCTTTGGGGCTAACAGGACTACTGATTCGCCGTAACTTTCTGTTCATGTTGATTAGCCTTGAAATCATGATTAACGCTGCCGCACTGGCATTTGTTGTGGCGGGTAGTTACTGGCAACAGGCCGATGGTCAGGTGATGTACATCCTGGCGATTACGCTTGCTGCTGCCGAGGCGAGTATTGGTTTGGCACTGCTGCTGCAAATGTATCGCCGCCGCCAGACCCTGAATATTGATACAGTCAGTGAGATGCGCGGATGAACTTACTCTATTTAACAATATTATTCCCGCTGCTTGGATTTTTGTTATTGGCCTTTTCTCGTGGCCGCTGGTCTGAAAACACTTCCGCGACGGTGGGTGTTGGCTCAATTGGTCTGGCAGCGTTGGTTACTGCTTGGGCTGTGGTCGATTTTATGGGCCAACAGCACGGTGGAGTGACCTTCTTCAACCAGCATCTGTGGACATGGATGGCAGTCGGTGATTTCGATATCAGCGTGACATTAACGCTTGATGGTCTGTCACTCACCATGTTGTCGGTGGTGGTTGGCGTTGGCTTCTTCATCCATCTCTTCGCTTCCTGGTATATGCGTGGTGAAGAGGGGTATTCTCGCTTTTTCGCCTACACCAACTTGTTTATCGCGAGCATGGTGGTGTTGGTTTTGGCAGATAACCTGCTTCTTATGTATCTCGGATGGGAAGGCGTGGGGTTGTGCAGTTACCTGCTGATCGGTTTCTACTACACCAATCCGAAGAACGGCGCTGCGGCGATGAAAGCGTTTGTGGTCACGCGTGTCGGCGACGTATTTTTGGCTTTTGCCTTGTTCATCCTGTACAACGAACTGGGTACGCTTAATTTCCGTGAGTTGATGGTTCTGGCACCGCAGCAACTGGCTGAAGGTTCTCCGGCAATTACCTGGGCAACCTTGATGCTTCTCGGCGGTGCGGTCGGTAAATCGGCCCAGTTGCCGTTGCAAACCTGGCTGGCTGATGCGATGGCAGGCCCGACGCCGGTTTCAGCGTTGATCCACGCTGCAACCATGGTAACGGCGGGAGTCTATTTGATTGCCCGTACGCACGGTTTGTTCCTGATGGCACCGGATGTCCTGCATTTGGTCGGTATCATTGGCGCGGTCACATTGGTATTGGCCGGGTTTGCCGCGTTGGTACAAACCGATATCAAGCGTGTGCTTGCTTATTCCACCATGAGTCAGATTGGCTATATGTTTCTGGCTTTGGGTGTTCAGGCGTGGGATGCAGCGATCTTTCACCTGATGACGCACGCATTCTTTAAAGCGTTGCTGTTCCTCTCTTCTGGTTCGGTCATTCTGGCTTGCCACCATGAGCAGAATATTTTCAAAATGGGCGGTTTGCGTAAAACCATCCCGTTGGTGTATGTCTGCTTCCTGGTGGGCGGCTCCGCATTAGCCGCCTTGCCGTTACTGACAGCGGGTTTCTTCAGTAAAGATGAAATCTTGGCCGGTGCATGGGCAAATGGCCATATGAATCTGATGGTGGCTGGGTTAGCGGGAGCCTTTATGACCTCGCTATATACTTTCCGCATGATCTTCATTGTGTTCCATGGCGAAGCAAAAACCAAAGCACATGCAGGGAAAGGCATCTCTCATCATTTGCCGCTCGTTGTGTTGATGGTGCTATCGACCTTTATTGGCGCAAAGATCGTTCCGCCTCTGCATGGCGTATTGCCACAGACAACCGCGTTGGATCATGGTCAGGTCATGACCCTGGAAATAGCCTCCGGTATCGTTGCCATTGCGGGTATTTTGCTTGCTGCCGTGCTGTGGTTGGGTAAACGTCAGGTGGTCAACAGCATTGCGAAAAGCGCACCTGGACGTTTCTTCTCGACATGGTGGTTCCATGCATGGGGTTTCGATTGGGTCTATGACAAAGTTTTTGTCAGACCTTATCTGGCCATTGCGAAACTGCTGCGTCGTGATCCACTGGACAGATTGATGGAACTCCCCGCCATCGTTACTCGCTGGGGTAACTTTGGTCTGACGTTCAGCGAGAATGGTCAATTACGTTGGTACGTTGCTTCGATGGGTGTGGGTGCTGTCGTGATACTGGCCTTACTGTTAGTGGTGTAAGACAGCATCGGGCAACGTGCGAAGGCGGTGCATTTCCTTAGGACATGCCCGCCACGGCAAGATTTCAGATTTCTTTAATTTAGGGACACAAAACGCCATGCTACTACCTTGGCTAATTCTTCTCCCCTTTATCGGCGGTCTGCTGTGCTGGCAGTTAGAGCGTTTTGGTACGAAAGTACCGCGCTGGATCGCGTTAATTGCAATGGGGCTGACACTCGCGCTGTCTCTGCAACTTTGGTTGCAAGGCGGTTACTCTCTGGCGACGCCGAAGGGAATACCCGATTGGCAGGCTGAGTACTATGTGCCGTGGATTCCGCGTTTTGGCATTGGCATCCACCTCGCGCTGGATGGTTTATCGGTGCTGATGGTGGTGTTGACTGGCCTGTTAGGGATTCTGGCGATCCTTTGTTCGTGGAATGAAGAGCAACGGAATCAGGGCTTTTTCCATCTGAACCTATTGTGGATTCTGGGTGCAGTAATCGGCGTATTCCTCGCTATCGACATGTTCCTGTTCTTCTTCTTCTGGGAAATGATGTTGGTGCCGATGTACTTCCTGATCGCACTGTGGGGGCACAAAGGTTCTGATGGCAAAACCAGAATTACCGCTGCAACCAAGTTTTTCATCTATACCCAGGCTAGCGGCTTGGTGATGTTGATCGCGATCCTGGCTCTGGTTTTTGTTCATTACAATGCGACTGGCGTTTGGACGTTCAACTATGAGGAATTGCTGAACACGCCGATGTCTCACGGTATTGAATATTTGTTGATGCTGGGCTTCTTCATTGCGTTTGCAGTGAAAATGCCTGTCGTACCGTTGCATGGCTGGTTGCCTGACGCACATAGTCAGGCTCCGACTGCTGGCTCGGTTGACCTTGCCGGTATCTTGTTGAAAACAGCAGCTTATGGTTTGTTGCGTTTTAGTCTGCCTTTGTTTCCGAATGCTTCGCATGAATTTGCGCCAATCGCAATGTGGTTGGGTGTTATCGGTATTTTTTATGGTGCCTGGATGGCCTTTAATCAAACCGATATTAAACGTCTGATTGCTTATACCTCTGTTTCTCACATGGGGTTCGTGATGATCGCTATTTATTCTGGTAGCCAACTGGCTTATCAGGGTGCGGTTATTCAGATGATTGCGCACGGTTTATCTGCTGCTGGCCTGTTTATTCTGTGTGGTCAGTTGTACGAGCGTTTGCATACCCGTGACATGCGTGAGATGGGGGGGCTGTGGGCTCGCCTGAAATACTTGCCAGCGCTGTCGCTGTTTTTTGCGGTAGCTACATTGGGGATGCCAGGAACCGGTAACTTCGTCGGCGAGTTTATGATTCTGTTCGGTAGCTACCAGGTTGTGCCGATGATTACGGTGATTTCAACCTTCGGTTTGGTATTTGCATCTGTCTATTCATTGATCATGATGCAGCGAGCTTATTATGGCGCACCGAAATCGGAGCAGCCGTTGCAGAGCATGACGTTGCGTGAATTATCCATGGTTCTGCTGTTGGTGGTATTGCTCGTTCTGCTGGGGGTATTCCCGCAGCCGATTCTGGATACCTCTAGTGCTGCGATGTCAAATATCCAGCAGTGGTTTATGTCGTCCGCTCCGGATTCAATAATTTCAACAACAAGGCCGTAATTCGCCATGACAATAACTCTTCAACAACTAATTGCGCTATCGCCGCTGTTAATCGTCGGATTGACGGTAGTGGTTGTGATGCTGTGCATTGCGTGGCGACGCAACCATTTTATCAACGCAACGATGACGGTTATCGGTCTGAATATTGCGCTGCTGTCGCTTTATTTTGTTGGCCAGGCTGGGCCAATGGATGTGACACCTCTGCTGCGCGTTGATGGTTTCTCGATGTTTTATACCGGGCTCGTGTTGTTAGCGAGTCTGGCAACCAGCACCTTTGCCTATCCGTGGCTGGAAGGCTATCCAGATAATCGTGATGAGTTCTATTTGCTCGTGCTTATCGCTGCGCTGGGGGGGATCCTGCTGTCGAGTTCGAATCACCTGGCTTCGTTGTTCATTGGGATAGAACTGCTTTCACTTCCGCTGTTCGGACTGGTGGGGTATGCCTTCCGCCAGAAGCGCTCGCTGGAAGCCAGTATTAAATATATGTTGTTATCAGCCGCTGCGTCTTCTTTCCTATTGTTTGGTATGGCGCTGATTTATGCTGAATCGGGCGATCTGAGTTTTGCCGGTCTTGGAACAAGCCTGAGCGACCATCAGATCCATGAGCCACTTTTGCTGGCCGGTCTGGGGATGATGATCGTTGGCTTAGGCTTCAAATTATCTTTGGTTCCGTTCCAGTTGTGGACGCCGGATGTGTATCAGGGCGCACCTGCACCTGTTTCAACTTTTCTGGCGACGGCCGGTAAGATCGCTGTTTTCGGTGCTGTGATGCGTATGTTCCTGTATGCGCCAATGGCAGACAGTGAATCAGTCAGAATCGCACTTGGCGTTATTGCATTTGCGTCAATTCTGTTCGGTAACGTGATGGCCGTGTCACAGACGAATATTAAACGTCTGCTTGGCTATTCTTCTATCGCTCATCTGGGGTACTTGTTGGTTGCCCTGATTGCGGTTCAGAGCCATCAACTGGCGTTGGAAACGGTCGGTGTTTATCTGGTGGGCTACTTGTTCAGTAGCTTGGGGGCATTTGGTGTTGTGAGCCTGATGTCTAGTCCGTATCGCGGTCCGGATGCTGATTCGTTATTTTCCTATCGTGGCTTGTTCTGGCATAAACCCATTCTGTCTGCGGTTATGACGGTGATGATGTTGTCTTTAGCCGGTATTCCGATGACACTAGGTTTCTTCGGTAAGTTCTATGTACTCGCAGTCGGGGTGAACGCCGAGCTATGGTGGTTGACTGGGGCAGTTGTGCTCGGTAGTGCAATTGGTCTGTACTATTATCTGCGTGTGATGGTTAGCCTCTATTTGAGCGCGCCACAGGTGTTGCAACGTGATACGCCAAATAATTGGGCATTGACCGCTGGCGGTGTTGTTGTTTTGATCTCTGCTATCGCCGTTTTGTTCCTAGGGGTTTATCCGCAGCCGTTGATATCACTGGTTCAACTTGCACAACCGATGATGTAGTTGCTGTTAAGACCTGAATGAAAAACGCCGTTGATGCTTGTTCATCAACGGCGTTTTTTTATGATGAAAAGATCTTGCTGTCTTTAACGTTGTCCTTGTTGCTCATCATGTACAAAAATTTTGTACGCATTTTTTTGATCTACACACTGAATAATTCGAATAGCCTTATGTTGAGTCCACCATCAATGATCTAAGAAACAAGTGTCGTCAGCAGACCAGCAAGTTGAGATTTGGCGGTCATACATTATCTATGGCGTTTCCCTCTTGGATGCTCTTTTCAGACGCTCACTTTAAGAATGATCTGTCTGTTGCAGACCGAGAAGGCACGCAGAATTGTCTATAGTTAATCAGGCGGCGATTTTTCATAGCTAAAATTTTTGATAACAGTGGAGGACACTTTATGACCGAGACAAAAAAACAACCTGAAGAGATTCGCGTTGATGATGATTTAAAACTTTTGTCCGAAACGTTGGATGAGTTATTGCGATATTCGGGCGATCAGGCTGATCAGGCTTATCTTGACCTGAAAAAAGGGGCCGAGAAAGCCTTGTTAGAGGTGAAGGCGCGCATTGGTGTGACGGATAGTTACTATGCGCGTGCAAAGCAGGTTGTGGATAAAGCGGATACCTACGTACATGATAAACCGTGGCAGGGTATTGGGATCGGAGCAACGGTAGGATTGGTTCTGGGCATATTGCTGGCCAGGCGTTAATTTATACGAAAGTTATGCTTTCTCAGCAGGAAAGCAATTCGGTATACTGTACTTATAAAAGTTAATTAAGCATTCTGCGGAGGCTATTGTTTCTACAGAATGCTTTTTTTATTCATTTCATATTATATAAATAGCTGACTAACGATATTACATGCTGTTTATTTTGGTTAGTTGATTTTTATTCTTCGCTTTAAGAAAAATAATAATTTTGTTCATCTATTTGTTCCTTAAGTTTGTTTTTTTGTTAATGTTATTTTAAAATCCGTACGCTATGTAATAAAGATAATAGGATTGAAAAATACATCTTTATTGATGGGTTGATTTAACGGTTTTTTTAATACACTATGCTCCACTGAAAAATCAGTGACATATTCAATGGAATGGGAATGGCGGCATGACACTATTTATCAGAATCTATCTCTCCGTATTTTAAATTTTCCAATAGGAATAGTCTGTATTGTATTTATTTACTTTGCGGAATTACTGTTGATGAAATAATTCATCCTGATTTATTTTTTATCCTGAAATAATTCAAATTGCAGGCTGGTTAATGTGTGTTCGGCTTGAAATATGATGGATATATCGATGATCAGAGTGAACCGAATATCTGTAACTATACCCAAAATAATTCGAGTTGCATGAAGGCGGCAAGTGAGGGAATCCCGATG
>NZ_JBJYIN010000028.1:0-30490 GCF_046237015.1 Pectobacterium hainanensis | reverse complement strand
TGCCAGTGGTGGCGTTAAAAGTCAGCCAGCTCGGCAGCGCGGTGCCGTCCGACCGTGAGGCGCTCAGCGTCAGGGTATCGCCATCCGGATCGGTAAAGGTGCCCGCTGGTACGGTGAAATTCAAACTCCCGCCCTGCGCAATGCTCTGCGCCGGGATCGTACCGGAGACCTCCGGTGCATCGTTGACGTTGGTAACGGTCAGCTCAAAGGTGGTACTGACAGAGGCATCACCATCGCTGGCGGTGACGCGGATGATCAGGTTACCCACATCGCCATTGGCAGGGGTACCGGAGAAGGTGCCGGTAGCTGGATTAAAGGTTAGCCAAGATGGCAGCGCGGTGCCGTCGGCCTGCGAGGCGCTCAGCATCAGGGTATCGCCATCCGGATCGGTAAAGGTGCCAGCGGGTATGGTGACGTTCAAACTCCCGCCCTGCGCAATGCTCTGCGCCGGGATCGTACCGGAGACCTCCGGTGCATCGTTGACGTTGGTAACGGTCAGCTCAAAGGTGGTGCTGACCGAGGCAGTGTTGCTATCGGTGGCGGTGACCTTGATGGTCAGGCTACCCACATCACCACTGGCAGGGGTGCCGGAGAAGGTGCCGGTGGCCGGGTTAAATGACAGCCAGCCCGGCAGCGCCGAGCCGTCGGCCTGCGAGGCACTCAGGGTCAGAGTGTCGCCGCTGTCTACGTCAACAAACGTACCGGATGGCATGGTGAAACTGAACGCTGCATCTTCTGTCGCACTTTGACCACTGACAGTGCTGCCGACAGTGGGTGCATCATTGACGTCGGTCACCGCCAGCGATGCCTGCGCGCTATTGGTAGAGAACGCGCTGCTGCCGCCAGTCGTCGAGGTATCCGCCAGCCCTCTGGTCGCACCTGACGTCGCCGTACCACTGGTTTGATCCCAGGCTCTGAAACCTAACGCTGCGGTTTCGCCGTTAGCGCCGTCCGGCACATAGCGAATTTGTGCCGTCGAACTGAGCAGCAGTGCCGATGAACTGGATACAGTACCAACGCTAAACCAGTTGGCACCGCTGTTTGTCGAGTATTGCCACGTCCCGTTGCCGGTCAGTGCCGTCAGCGCGATACCGCTGACGGCACCATTATCCACATCCGCGTAACCTGCGGCGCTTAGCAGCGATGATATTGATGTGGACGACGAGGTGACGTCTTCCGTTGTAGTGGTCAGTGTAACCGTGGCACCGCTGGATAAGGTCGGCGCATCGTTGACGTTGCTCACCGTCAATCCAGCCTGCGCACTGTTGATGGAGAACGCACTGCTGCCGCCAACGATAGAGGTATCTGCCAACCCCTTGCTGGCCCCCGCTGTTGCCGTACCGCTGGTTTGATCCCAGGCTCTGAAACCTAACGCTGCGGTTTCGCCGTTAGCACCGTCCGGTACATAGCGAATCCGGGCTGACGAACTGAGCAGCAGCGCCGATGAGTCAGACACCGTACCGACGTTGAACCAGTTGGCACCGCTGTCCGTTGAGTACTGCCACGTCCCGTTGCCGGTCAGTGCCGTCAGCGCGATACCGCTGACGGCACCGTTGTCCACATCTGCGTAACCTGCGGCGCTTAGCAGCGATGATATCGCTGTGGACGACGAGGTGATGTCTTCCGTCGTGGTGACCAGCGTCACCGTGGCACCACTGGATAAGGTCGGCGCATCGTTGACCGGCGTAATAGAGAGTACTGTCTGATTAGAGCCGACACTGTTTAGCGAACCGTCATTGAAGGTCCAGTTCAAAGTGACGCTGGTCGGCGGATTGTCGGAACTGTTGGCATAAGTCAGGGATTGTAGCACCGCGTCAACGATGGCCGAGGTCGCGTTGCTGTTGAACGTCAGCGCCAGCGTCCCGTTCGAATTGGTGGTGACGCTACCCATCGCCGTGCCGTTGTATGTGAAGTTTTGCCCTTGTGTCAGGGCTCCCAGTAAGCCGCTGTTGCCGAAAATATCATTGCTGCTGGCCCCGCCGTTGCGGGCGATGGTAATCGAGGCGCCGTTATAGTTGCCCAGTCCGCTGTTCAGGGCATCCAGCTCGGTATCGGCGACCGTGACATTGTTGTCTATCACCACCGCGCTGCCATTTTCGGTATAGGTGGCTCCGCCGTTTAGATTGCTGAATACCGGCGCGGTATTGGTGGTTGAGGTTGTCGTGACATCAACTTTGATGGCGCTGATGGTGGCATTACCAGCGTTGTCTCTGGCGACCACATACACATCATAGGCGGTTGCCGCAGCTAAACCTGTCACGGTCAAGGACTGACTGTAGGGGGGGCTGTTGGATACCTGACTGCCGGAGGCGAATGGCAGGCTGCCTGAGGCGTTCTGTCCGTTAATGATTTGGGTAACGCTTGGTGCGCTGGCCCCGTCGGGGAGCACAACATAATAGATGGTACCCCGTTCATTGAGGTCCGTATTGAGGGTAAAGCCGCCCGTTGTCGGTGAGGTGATCGTCGGTGTCGCGTCAAACGTAGGCGCGATATCGTCAGCGACTGTCAGCGTGACGACCTTCTCATAGGTGGCTTGCCCATCGGAAACCTGGAGACGCACGGAATAGGTTCCGGCTGCCATGGTTGCGGCATTGACCGCTTTCAGCGTGTTTCCGCTAATGGTGAACAGCGCGTTATCGGTACTGCCGCTGCCACTCACCAGACTGTAGGTAAACACCGAGGAATCCACATCGGTCGCTGTCAGGGTGGCGACAGTACCGTTGCTGCCCAGAGACTGGCCGAATGTTGTATTGGAGAGAGCCAGATCCGTTGGTGCATCGTTCACCGGCACCACGGTGATAGCGCTGCTGATATTCGGCGCAACGGTATTGTTGCTGGAACCGGAATCGGTCAGTTGCGTCAGCGTCACCGTGCGTGTGGCATTGCCGGGGTTGTCGCTGCTGTTGCCATACGTCATGCCGGACAACAGGTTGCCCATGTCGCTGTTACTCAGCGCCGCCCCCGTGATACTGACCGTGGCGATTCCGCCGCTCAGACTAACGCTGGCAGAACCATAGCCACTGCCGAGCGAGACGCTGTTACCATGGCTCAGCGCCACATTGATGCCGTGAAGGGTCAGATATTCCGTGTTGCCCGCCACGTTGCTGATGGTCAATGTCGCGCCGGTAAAGGTTTGTCCACTGTCGTTGGTGTTGACGCTGACACCAGTAAACAGGCCGACAGCCGCACCGTTTTCGGTATAGGTAGGATTGGTCGCTGAGCCGACTATGCTGGGAACGTTATCGGTGGAGGCAAGAGGTGCGGTGACGATGTTATCCCATGTAACAGTACCGTTACCGATTGTCGTTGTTGTTAATCTCACCTCGTCAATACCTTGAAACGCATTGGAGAGCGTCACCGTCTGGAATGGTATCGTGAGGGTGATGGTTTGCGTTACACCTGCCACCGCGCTACCGTCTTTATACCCAGTGATGGTGAACGTTGATGCGTAATTACCTAGCCCTCTAAGATCAATACTCGATAGTTTGAATTCGCTGCCATCCGTCGATTTAAATGCGAAATAGTTAAGATCTCCCCCAGGAGTAACAATCGTATTCAGGACCTGATTACCGCTTACCGTAGCAGTTTGAAGTGATACTTTGTCAGTACTGAAAGCAACGTAGGTAAAACCGTTGCTGATATCATCATAGGATTGGAGACCAGGCTGGCTGCTGACAAATGTAGTCGTGCCTGAAAATTGCGAGAATGTATTAGTGCCTAGGGTCGGGGAAGCGAGTAAGTTATTGTACTCTTGCGTTATTTCACCCAGTGCGGCATTGTTCGTTTCTATGCTGCCAACCGTTGTTTCCAGTTGCCAGTTTCCACCTTTGGCCGTCGCGCCCGTCAAATCATCCGAAGCGGCGATGTCTGCCTGAGTGAGCTGTGAGAGTAAAGAGACAAAACTTTTCCCTGTATCCTGGGCGATATCACAGCCATAGAGCAGCAGATCGCCATCCTGTGTTAGCGCTGTGCCGAGTTTAGCCAGGTCGGCCGAGCGTGCCTCTGCCGTAGCACTATCAAGTGTCAGATTACCAAGGCGAATCTGTCCTTCACTACCGTGGCTCAATATATGGATCGCGTCGTAACCCCTGTGGGTTTCAGCCCATGCTGCCAGCTGGTTCAGGCCGTCTTTGCTGCTATCCAATAAAAACACGTCAACGCCAGCGGGGACGTTATCGATCAGCGTTTGATAATCCGTCACTGCTGTATCAATAAACACGGCTTCTTTACGTGTTGTTTCGCCTGCAACCGCCTGTACAACGACGTCAGTCGTGATGTCATGAGTGGCATTATTCTGCTCGGATGATGTACTGTTCTCCGATGCGGCCTCAGCAGAATGGTTTGCAGTCTGTGCAGGATGAGAAGAGGCTGTGGCGTCACTCGAATTAGCGGTTTCAGTCTGAGTAGCCGTTGCGGCTATTGCGCCGTCAAATAAGACGCGGGATTCAAGCACACAGCCAAGAGGGGCGGAATATGCCTGCTCAATGTGGTCAGTTGGACGGTCACTTTTCTTACTAAATAATTGGCGCCACAGCATAAGACATACTCCAGAGTGGTGTTAGTACGTATAATTTTTCTACAGCTAATATCGGGAAGTCGTCACTAAATACGGACTATCGGTACGCTTGCCACTGTGCGTACAAACAGGCCACTCCTATGCCCATCATCAGATTACATATTACGCTTTTACTTTCAAAGCCTTACAAGTGTTTCGCTCCCCTTAAAAGGAGGGGGGCGCGTGGTTATTAGTTTGGGTTTACAGGAAAAATGCCTAAAGTAGCGATGCACGCCGTTAGCCCCACACTGGGGTTACGAACACTGAAAGGTGTACCGCCAATATTAGGGGAAATGGTTACACCTGTTAGGCTAGTCGCACTAAACGGGGCGGAAAATGGCTTCAACGTCGTAGTGGGTGCGGCATTACTATAAATTTTCGCTGGTGAATCAGCTCCCCCAAGCGAGCTTAAATCAAACGAAGGCGAGGTGGTCGCCAATGATGTCGTGTTGTCTGGTACGTTAGTCGTTGCCGCACCGTTTACCACAGGAATAGCGACAGAAGCCGTACCGCTAACGGTTCCAGAAGCGGTAATGGTAGCCGGGTGTATGTGTGGGGCAATATTACTTGTCGTCAATGAGACATTCTCTGCCCCAAATACTTGTGCACGAGTGACATTGGCTAACCCAGGCCCTTGCCCAGCACCTACTGGTACGCGCCCACGCATGTCGGGGAGCACAAAGTTACCTTGCTGTAGAGAGCCTCCCCAAATATTTCCGATCAAGGCATAAAGCGCCTGATATTGATTGATTGTCAGCGTTTGTCCATTTGCAGGAAGATATCCCTCTGGGCAATAACTGGTGACCATATAACAAATAGAGCCAATGTAAGGCTCTGTAGCGCATGCAGATGCGGATGTCGGTTGGAATAAACCAACAGCCATCACAGCAGCGAGCACCGATTTGGCAAACAGACGTTGAGCGCATTTCATAAACATCTCTCCTTGGAATGGGAACAATTCCACGCTGGGTGAAATATATCTGATGATTTCGATGCTTGGTCTTGTGATGCCTAACTTCACTTGCTAAGTAACATGTAATTTTATGTAAACAATAAAAACAAAATTACATATAAAAAGTGAAACTAGCAATAGGCTTTTACGTCGTCCGATAAGAAAAAGATTTTATTTTTTAATTTATTGATTTTAATTGATATTAATTTGATTTGGCTTGGCTTATCAAAGGAGGGATGTGCTGAAATTGCTGCGATATGTGTATGTTATCAATGTAATAAAAAAACCAGAGAGAAATTTATTTGTTAATAAAATGTAGTGTGTGTTCGGCGCAATAGATACGTGAAAACGTTAAGTAATCTTATTAACTGATGAAATCAGGAAAGGTGTAACGCTTTTCTACGGAATCTTGAGCATCTCCTGCTCCAGATATTAGTTAAGGCAGGCGTATATGTTGAGAATAACCAACCCGCTAAAAACCACTTTCCCTGATACCCAGTGCCGCTACCCGACGCCACACCGTACCAAGAATAGATTCCTTTTCTCCTTCCAGAATGACGCTGCCCCGTAGGGGCTGTTGCAGCGGCAGGAATTGATCTTCCTGTACGATGAAATGAACGCGGTACTGTGCCTGCACGGGTTGAGGATTGTGGTCGCGGTCGCGGCGTACGGCGATAGGCCCGTGGCGATCGGATGCCAGCATCTCTTGTTGCAAATAGGCGCTGCCAGTGGGGGCGATGGCATGCAGTTGCACCGCTAAACGTGGATAGGCGGGATCATCGGCGATAAACACGCCACGCATGCCCTCTTTGACGCGCGCCAGATGATCTTCGGGCAGATAGCCCAGCACTTTGCCGTGAGTGGGTTCTACAACGCGTAGTAGTGGCATATCGGCAGTGAGCCAGCGTCCAGCAGTCATATCGCGCGCGATATCACGTACCGTGCCGTCTTGCGGTGCCACAATCGTTAAGCGTTGACGCTGTGCTGCCAACCCTCGATAGCGTGCCAGCGCTTCAGCTAACTGCCGATCCATGACCTGAATTTCACTCGCGGTTTCCTGTCGTGCCGCTCCACGCTGTCGCTGCTGTTGTAACTGGGTGATACGCTGACGCTCAATATCGAGGCGATAATCCAGATCGACTGACGTCAGTTCCAGCAGAATATCTCCGGCATCCACCCGCTGACCATCTGTAACGTGTAGCCGGTTAACCTGCGCCGGTACCGGACTGTAGAGGGTACTGACCTTCTCGGCTTCCAATACGGCAGGAATGTGGATACTGCCACCCCATGGATAGAGCAAGATAAACAAGAGTGCCGAGCACAGCAGGGCGCTGCGCAAAAAAGCGATAGCGTGTATTGATTTGCGCATTGACCACCAGGCATAGGCTTCTTTGGCTATCGGTAGCGCGATAAACCAGACGATTTCAACCAGCATTAAACCAATGCCGATCACCTTGATAAAAAAGTGGTAAACCACCAGCGCAATGCCAAAGAACAGGAAAAAGCGCCATATCCAGGAGGCATAGCCCCACACCAGCAGTTTGCGTTGCTGAGATGGGGAGAGGTTTTCCGGCGCTAGGTGACCATGGCCGAACAGACTTTCCCGCAACCGCCAACGGCAGAGCGCATAGGCGCGTTCTTGCAGATTTTCTACGCGCCAGTAATCACTCAGCAAAAAGTAGCCATCGAAACGCATCAAAGGGTTGAGATTTACGACCAACGTGGTCAGCCAGGTTACGCTAGAGAGCATAAAAGCTGCCGTTCGTGCCGGGCCATCTGGCAGTAATGCCCAGGTCAATAGCGCAATAACCGCCAACATCAGTTCGGCCAGAATGCCGCCCGCGCCGATCAGCAAACGTGCTCGATGATCCTTCAGTTTCCAGGCGTCGGTAGTGTCAGTGTAAAACAAGGGAAATAACACGATAAAGGCAACGCCCATGCTTTGCACACGGCAGCCTGCCCGTTTGGCCATGAAGGCATGGCCTAGCTCATGGATAAATTTGGCGAACACGAGAGAGACGCCGAACACGGCCATACCGGAAAGGCTAAAGAGGTGTGGAAACGAATGGGTGTAACGTACCCAGTCTCGACTGACCAAAAATAAACTCAGCAGCAGGACTAATGGAAAACCCCAAATCAGAAAGGGTGTGCCATAGCGCTGTAGCCACGGCCAACAGCGGTTAAGTGCCGGATCGGGTCGCCACAGAGGAATACGGAAAAAAAGATACTGGTGCAGCACACTTTTCCACAAGCTGGTACGCATCGCCTGAGCTTTGCCCAGATAGCGCTGACGTTGTTCCACATCGCTTGCCGCGATCAAATCGTGCTGGCGCAGGAACTGTAGCAGTTGCTCCAACTCTTTTACTCTCAGCGGCAGGCCGGGCTCACTGTTGGCGGCGGCCAATATTTGCTGCGGCTGGCGCAATGGCCAATGACGCAGCAGGCGGATAGCCGAGGGGGTCAGAGTAAAATAACGCCCGGTTATAGGATCGGACAGCACCCACTGCGGGGCTCCGTTGATGCCAGGAGCCGATTCTACCAATTGAAGGTCAGCGCGCAGGGGAGGCAGATGCGGATTCATAGCCCAATAGCCTGACGGATCACGGCCAGCGGTCGACGGAACAAATAAACGGCAAGGGGAACATAGTTGCCGGAAATTTTTGCCGTACCGCGCAGGCCGATACGGGGAGGTGTATCAGTGAAGCGTGCATCCAGACGATAGGCCAGATTGCCGGCTGGTGTCTGTTCCGACTCATAGGCGATACGCTCTAATAATGCGGCGTGTGGCGTCAGTGGATCGCTGTCCAGAAACAGTGTAATGGGCGCCTCTTGCTGCAACTGGATGGCGTCGCCCACGTCCAACTCGATGCGTAACGCGGTGAGCGCGGGGTTTGCCAGTTCCATCAAGCGTTCGCCGGTGCGTACCGGTTTCCCCATCCAGCGCGTTGCGTCGGCAAATACTGCAATGCCATCCCGTTCGGCGCGGATTTCGGTGCGACTCAGCAAGGCATTGGCATAATCGCGTTCCGCTCGTTTTTGTGCCACCTGAGCGGCGAGAAAGTCGAGCCGGGCTTTGGAGTCCGCATCCTGAAACGCACGTTGAGAACTCGCACGATGCTCCGCTTCGGCGACATTCAATGCACGTTCGGCTACATCTGCCTGGGCTTTCAGCGTTGTACTGTCAAAACGAACCAATACGTCTCCTTGACGCACACTCTGGTTTGGTAACACGGTAAAGGATTGGATCACGCCATCCAGCGGGGCGGCGACGACACGGCCTTGATGAGGAATAACCTCGGCGGGTGCCAACACGGATTGGCGCACCGGAATGAACAGGCAAGCGAGCAGTAGCAGTGCAGGTACGACGATTTTCCACCGAGCCCGACGACGCCAACGGGTCGTTTGTGGTTCGAGAGCCAGCCAGGCGTGGCTAAAAGCTCCACTGAGTTGCTCTGCTAGTACCTGATCGGTACTCTGCCATGGCTGCTCTCTTGCATACCAGATCGCACCGAAGGGGTTTCCCTGACGATCGTTGAGGGGGGACCACAATGCCTCGGGAGCAGATAGCGCCTGCCAATCTTTACGGCTTTGTTCATCAAGCTGTGAGGCTTGAATCACTCTGCATTGAGCCAATGCTTTCTTATCAGTGGATGATAACTGCGCACAGGCGCGTTCGACAAAGGCGACAAAGGGCGCGTGAGGAGCGGGTTGTGTCACACCAGTTACGGCGCGCACCTTACCGTTAATCACGAGGGCGGCATGGCGAAAACTGAATAGCGGCTGGCTGTCGTTGACGATGCAGTAAGCTAGCTCTTCTGTGCTGCTTGCAGCCCGCGCTTGCCGCTCAATATCCAGAAAACGGGCAAAGATGCGTTCGGAAGAAGGCTGCGGCTGTGTATTCACCGTTTCTCCTAGAAGTGTGCTGTGCCGCTCATACCGGCCATTAGGCTGCTGTCTTTGCTTTCTATCACGCCAGTCAGATTGAGCGTTTGGCTGCTTTCATCAATACGCGCACCTAGCCGTGCAACCTTGGCTTGTAACGGTTGATCGGTTTCATCGGGTGTGAAAGTAAAGGTTAAACCGGGTTTTAATACTGATAGGAGTCGTGATGGCACGAGCAGGTTAATCTCCAAATGGCGATTATTGACGATGTCCAGTATTGGCGCACCGAGGCCGACACTTTCGTATGTCTGGGCACGCCGTTTGACCACTTGCCCGTCGAATGGAGCCAGAAGTCGACAACGATTGACCTGAATTTGGTAAACCTGGCTTTCAGCCTGAGCTTGTGCAAAGTGCGCGGCTGATAACGATACTGCGTGTCTCCCCACTGATTTCATCTGTGCCAGTTGCTGATTTTGGCTCAACTCCGCTTCTGCGGCTCGTGTTGCAGCAGAAGCAGCAGCCAATTGAGCCTGGTAAATGGAACAGTCAAACCGCACCAACAGATCGCCTTTCTTGAAGGATTCCCCTTCTCTAAACGGTATTTCCACAATACGTCCAGCCAGTTCGCTGGACAGCGTGGCTTGATCGACGGCGATCAAAATCCCACGAGCCTGATTATCGGCGGGGACTGCGTTTTGATTATCATGGGAAGGCACCGCCAAGAGTGGATCGTCAGTTTGGGCATGAGTGTTAAACGCGAATAGGCAAAATGCCAGCGATGTAAAAGCGCGACGAAGTGCTGAGCTATTAAAACTGTCCACACTGACCTGCCTTAATTTCGTTGAGATGCGAGCCACGTCAGAAAGAGTCATACCTCTCTGAATTTGCATTCATTAACGGTGCTAATTTTGGAGGATATCATGGTACAAAATAGGCCAAACTGACAAGATCAACAGAGAACCGTTGAACAATTCCTTTTTGTGTTTCTGAACATAGCATCGATTGCCAAGAGAGGCTTGTCTGAGACGGCCATTGGCCGCCTCATTGCTTTTCGCTAAGCCATTCGGGTAAATCGTGAAATCCCATCGCCTGACGCACCAGCGTGGGTTTAATGCCTGGTAACTTATCTGCCAGCACCAATCCTACGTCTCGTAGCCATTTTTTCGCTGGGTGATCGCCATCAAAAAGTTCACGAAATCCTTGCATGCTGGCAAGCATAACGGCCGCGCTGTGTTTACGCTTACGTTCGTAACGCCGTAAATACAGATGTTGACCAATGTCCTTTCCCTGAGCGTGTAAGCGTTTCAGTTCCGCGATCAATTCGGCGACATCCATCAGCCCAAGGTTGACGCCTTGTCCTGCCAGTGGGTGGATCGTGTGTGCCGCATCACCGACTAACACCAACCGATGTGAGGCGAAACTACGTGCATAGCGCCCCATCAGCGGAAAGGTTTGCCGTGCGCTATCGAGTTTACATAACCCCAATCGCATATCGAATGCCATTGATAGTTGTTGATTGAACGTTTCTTCCGGGAGATCGCGCATGTCCTGTGCTTGCTGTGGCGAAAGTGACCAGACAATCGAACTCAGATGTGGATCGCTCAACGGGAGGAAGGCCAAAATCCCGTCACTGTGAAAAACCTGACGCGCTACCGCATGGTGTGGCAATGCGGTGCGAACACTGGCGACAAGAGCATGATGGCCGTAATCCCAGAAAGTTAGCGGAATATCGGCATGCTGGCGCAACCAGGAGTGCGCACCATCAGCGCCCACTACCAGTCGAGCGGTGAGCATACTGCCATCTTCTAGCGTGACAAACGCTTCGTTCTCACCCCAGGCAACCTGTTTTAGTACGGCTGGCGCGAGAAGCGTAATCTCGCTGGACTGGCTTGCTTTCTGCCACAGCGTCTGCTGAATCACGGTATTTTCGATGATGTGCCCGAGGTGTGAAAATCCCAATTCTTCGCCGTTGAAACGGATTTGACCAAAGCTATCTTTGTCCCAGACTTCCATGGCGTGATAGGGGCTTACGCGCTGGGCGACGAGGTTTTCCCAAACGCCGATATGGCGCAATAGTTTTTCGCTGGCGGCATTGATCGCAGACACGCGCAGCGCATGGGCATTCTCAAGTGGCTTTATCTCAATAGGGTGTTTTTCGAGAACGGCGACGCGTAAGCCGCTGCCCTGTAAACCACAGGCCAGCGCCAACCCCACCATACCGCCACCGGCAATAATCACGTCAAATGATTGCATACACGTATTTCCTGTTATGTTCTGCTGAAGAACATGATTAACGTTCGACCCAGCCCAGCGTGCGGCGGGCAAATGTATCACGCAGCAGCGGCAGATTGTTCATTGCCATGAGCCCTAAATTACGGCCAATTTCTAATGTGGGATAGCGGTTGGCAAATAATCTGACCAGTCCATCGGTAATGGCTACCGTGGCCTGCTGGTCGGGTTGGCGTCGTTGCTGATAGCGGCTAATGACGGTGTAATGACCGGGATCCTGGTGCTGTTGAACGGCGTCAACCACCGTTTCCGCCAGAGACATGACATCCCGCAGGCCAAGATTAAAGCCTTGTCCGGCGATAGGATGTAGCGTTTGGGCCGCATTACCAATCAGCGCGAGTCGATGACTAATATGCTGGCTGGCGGTCAATAGTCGTAATGGGTAACTGTGGCGCTCACCAACATGGGCGATAGCACCTAAGCGCCAGCCAAATGCCAACTGCAACTGCTGACGAAATTCATGGTCACTCCAGCGATCAACCTGCGATTGCTGGCCGATATCATGACACCAAACCAATGAGCTACGGCCATTGCTCATCGGGAGCATGGCCAGCGGACCGTGCGGTGTAAAACGTTCAAACGCACGCCCTTGGTGTGGTTCTGTGGTTGTCACGTTGGCGATAACGGCGACCTGCTCGTAGTCCTGCTGCTGCCACTGAATGCCACATGATGCGGCTAGCATGGAGTGAGAACCATCTGCGGCAACCATCAATTGACCGGTTAACGTCGTGCCGTTGTCCAGTGTTAACGTGGCGTCATGTTGCGTTCGGGCAACTGAGACGACTTTTGCCGGGCAGTGCAATCGCACGCCGGGAGCCTGCTGCAATAAAGAAAACAGGCGTTGACCCGCATCGTGTAATTCGACGACATGACCCAAAGTAGGGACGTGATAGTCCGATGCCTTCAGATTAACAAAACAAGCATGACCGCGATCGCTGACGTGGATATCGGTAATTGCACAGGCACAACCGGCCAGCGTCTGCCAAATACCGATGGTGTCCAGTTGTTGACGGGTGCCTTCCGATAAGGCAATGGCTCTGGCATCAAATCCAGGATGTTGGCGCTCAAGCGGTGATTTTGCTTCAATCAGATCGACCGCGACCTTTCCTTGTGAAAGCGTGGATATGGCCAGCGCCAACGTAGCACCAGCCATGCCTCCACCAACAATCAATACCGTCATGTTTTTATCCTGATGCTGAATGTCGAATGATAGTTACGCTGAAGGCCCTTGTGCCATCAGAGCTTCAATCTCGTCGGGATCTTTCACCACGCTGGACGTCAGGTTTTCATTGCCGGTCTCGGTGATCAGAATGTCATCTTCAATACGTATCCCGATCCCACGATATTGTTGCGGCACGTTGGCATCCGGTGCGATATACAAACCCGGTTCTACCGTCAGTACCATGCCCGGTTCGAGTAGGCGTCCGCGATCGGTAGAGCCATAATCACCAACATCGTGTACATCCAGCCCCAGCCAATGGCTGAGGCCATGCATGAAGAATTGGCGATGCGCTTGTTCAGCAATCAGTGCGTCAATCTCACCTTTCATGATGCCCAATTTTACTAAGCCGCTGACCATGATGCGTATGACGTCATCATTGACATCACGGATGCTGCGGCCGGGGGCGAAACGTTCTAACGCCTTCAACTGTGAGCGCAGGACAATATCGTAGATAGCACGCTGTGGCGCGGTAAACTTACCGTTGACCGGGAACGTCCGAGTGATATCGCCAGCATAGCTGCGATACTCGCAACCTGCGTCGATCAGCACCAAATCACCGTCGCGCATTTGGGATTCGTTTTCGGTGTAATGCAGAATACAGGCGTTATCACCGCTGCCGACAATGGTGTTATATGACGGGTAACGTGCGCCATGGCGGGTAAATTCGTGATGGATTTCGCCTTCAAGCTGGTATTCGTACATGCCGGGGCGGCATGTCTGCATCGCGCGGGTATGTGCTAATGCCGTAATCTCACCTGCCCGGCGCATCACATCAATCTCAGCCTGTGACTTAAATAACCGCATTTCATGTACCCACGGGCGCCAGTCGGTGAGTGTCGGCGGTGCGATAAAACCTTTACGACTGCCATTGCGCAGCGTTTCCAGTGCGGTAAAAAGCAGGGTGTCGGCGTAGTCATATTGCCCCTGCGCGTGATAAATCACATCCAGACCGTTGAGCAGCAAGTGCAGTTGGGTGTTGACTTCATTGAACGGTAGGGCGCGGTCAATATTCAGCTTGGCAGGTGCAGCCTCCTGACCAAGGCGGCGGCCGAACCAGATCTCAGCCGTCAGATCGCGAACGCGGTTGAATAATACGCTATGGTGATGTTTCTCATCGCTTTTTATGAGCAATAGCACCGCTTCAGGTTCGTTAAATCCGGTGAAATACCAAAAATCGCTGTTTTGCCGATAAGGATAATCACTGTCGGCATTGCGTGCGCTTTCCGGTGCGGCAAAAATGATCGCGGCGCTGGCTGGTGCCATTTTCTCCAGCAGTGCCTGACGACGACGAGGGAATTCTTGTGGATTCATCACCTGCTCCTGAAAAATATCCGTGCTTGAGTTATGCGCCGTTATCTCATCCCTGCCGAGAATTAATGCAGTGTCGGTTTTTTCTGCTCGGGTGCGATAACCTGCTGTTGGCTGGTAAATTCGTTATGACACAAAATGGCGGATACCCGAACATACTCGATCACTTCTTCAAGCGATTGTTCCAGTTCTTCCTGATCTTCATCTTCGTCATACCCGAGCTGGGCAATGTTGCGTAAATCGTCAATCGCCTCTTTTAACTCGCCTTCAAGTTTGTTCAGGCGCGGCTGAACGACACCCAGCCCCAATAAAAAGTGGTTCACCCAGCCTGCCAATGCATCGGCACGGTCAAATACTGTTACGGCCTCATCATTATCATCCGGCATAAAAAGCTGGAACATAAAACCGTCGTCTTCAAGCATTTCACGCGTGACCTGATAAAGGTGCTGAAGCGGTTGAGATAAGGTTTGCGGGAAGGCCATACCTTCATTAGTCAATTCAAAAACCAGTGTTCGCCAGCTGTCATCATGGTTGCCACCGCACAGCATACCGCTAATCAAACCGTGCATTTCTGCGGCGGTCAGGGCGATTTGCTGCTGATGCAGCAGGTGGTCGAGGGCTTCATAGCCTGGAAACGTATTCTCTATAGACATTCGGATTCGTCATCGTTGGCAGGAGTAGTTCGTGTTATGCTACCACCAAGCTCGGTGGGGATTCCAGAAAGGGCTTGTATCTTATATTTTGGATAGATATAGTGGCGCCCGCTTTAACTGGCCTGATGCCAGGCTATGCAGGATATCGTCCTTGCGGGCGCGAAACGAAATAAGGCAGGAAGGTGGCATGTCTGCACAACCCGTAGATATTCAGATTTTTGGCCGATCGTTAAGAGTTAATTGTCCGCCAGAACAACAAGATGCGTTGAATCAGGCTGCGGAAGATCTTAACCAGCGGTTGCAGGATCTTAAAGTTCGTACCAGAGTGACGAATACCGAGCAACTGGTGTTTATCGCCGCGCTGAATGTGTGTCATGAATTGGCGCAGGAGCGGGGGAAAACTCGCGATTATGCGGCGAATATGGAACAGCGTATTCGCATGTTGCAACAGACTATCGAACAGGCGCTGTTGGAACAAGGGCGTATAACTGAACGTCAGGGCCCACAGTTTGAGTAACATCGAATTTTGACAAAAGTCCGGTGTTTTTACGCAATAAGACGTGATAAGGTTTAACGCGAGTAACGAATAAAATTTCTCTGAGGTGTTTGTCAGCGGGTCAGTCCCCTGAGCCGATATTTCAAACCAACAGAATGTAACGCTCCGTGGTTGGTGAGCATGCTCGGTTCGCCCGAGAAGCCTTAAGACTGCGACGTTATGTTCACCTTGAACCAAGGGTTCAAGGGTTACAGCCTGCGGCGGCATCTCGGAGATTCCCTTTCTTTTCTATGTGTTACATGCAGCCTATTCCTTTTTCTGAATTACCATACTCTTCCGTTCAACGTCGTCAGCAGATTCGACAGGATGTGCGTGCGCGTCGTCGGTTGCTTACGCCTGAACAGCAGAAAACGTTTGCCCGTCAAGCGGTGGATCAGGTTAGCCAACATCCGAAAATTCAGCAGGCAAAACGTATTGCCGTGTTTCTTTCCTTTGATGGGGAACTGGATACTCAACCACTGATTCAATGGCTGTGGCAGCAGGGAAAACAAGTTTGCCTGCCAGTATTGCATCCTTTCAGTGCCGGGAATTTACTGTTCTTACATTATGCTCCGGATACAGAATTGGTCTTGAATCGTCTGAATATTCGAGAACCTCGACTGGATGTGCGGCAGGTATTGCCTTTGCCGATGTTGGATGTCCTGCTGACGCCGCTGGTGGCGTTTGACCAGCAAGGGCAGCGGTTAGGCATGGGCGGTGGTTTCTATGATCGCACATTGCAAGGTTGGGAAACTCGGGGGCCTTACCCGATAGGATTGGCCCATGATTGTCAGCGGGTTGACAGCCTTCCGACCGAGGATTGGGATGTCCCGCTGCCAGAAATTATTACCCCTTCTCGTTGCTGGCAGTGGTGATATCATTCCCCAGCATTTTTTGCACCAATTCCACACAGCGCAAGAAACGCGTGTCGTAGTCTGACTCCGTGACGTGAATATACGGAACGTTGTTCTCGGCCAGCATGGTTTTCAGCAAGTTTTGAAATTCATGGCGTGCGGACGAACTACCCAGGCTGCGTAGACCATCAGCCACCCACGGGGTGTTATTTTCCAACAGGATCACCAGATCGAAGCGATATTCATCCACCAATGCTTGAACAAACGGGTGCTCACGCCCTTCATACTTTTTACAGAATGCCTGCGTCGTCACGAAGTCAGTATCAATAAAGGCCACTTTATTGGCATATTTAACGGCAAAATCAATGTATTGTGCTTGTCCTAGCGCGATCTTGTCATAATCGGAATATTGCAGCGCCATCTCATCTCCACCCAGATGAGAGAACACATAGTCACGGCCATATTCCCAGGCGCTGGTTGTGTTGAAGATATTGGCCAGCTTGTTGACTAGCGTCGATTTCCCGCTGGACTCTCCCCCCAGAATGGCCACAGTACGCACAAAGAAGGGTTTCACTTCCGTTGGAATATATTCCCAGTAGCGGAAAGGGTCATGGCGGATTTGTGAACCGCTAATGTTCATAAATGAACGTTTGGGATCAATCAGAATGGTTTCGATGCCTAAATGTGTCCGGTATTGCGGCGCATCCTGCTCTTCACTGGTATAGACAAAATTGGGTTCGATATTTTTTTCCTGCATAAAGGACTGAATACCCTGGCTCCACACATCCCAGCCGTGTGGATAAGGTTCCATTCCTTGTTCATTAAAAGCGTGGATTCGAATATTTTTCTGATACTTAAACGTTTGCAGTAGCCAACGGAGGCGATCGCTGACGGTGGGCTGTTGCGACATGGAGCTGTTTTCAAACAGCAGACGGTCACGAGGTTCGTCATAGCCCAGAATGACGTGCAGTTCATCAACCTGACTGCATGCTCGCTGGATGAGGTAAATATGTCCGGTGTGCAGGGGATAGAATTTACCAAACACGACGCCGATTTTTTTTTCGTGCCGGGGGAATTCTAAACCGAGAAAACGATGCAACGCTTCCAGCTTTTGAGCGCTGGGGCTTTTTATCTTGGCGTTGAGAAGCTGGCTGAGATAGCCCTTGGTCATGTCCGTCGCATCGGCGACCTGCTGTAAGGTGCATCCCTTTTGCCGAATGGCAGATTTTAAGTATTTGAATGGCGACATAGTTCGACACTCCTGTTTAGTGTACTAAACAAGATACCATAGTGTGAGACGATAAATAGAGTAAGGCGATAAAGAGTAAGATGATAAATAGTGTGAGGCTATAAATCGTTGAGAATCTCCAGTGCATCGGCCAGTTTTTTAACACCGAATACTTGCATATTGGCGGGCGCTTTTTTCGGCATATTGGCGTGGGGAACGATCGCTCGTTTGAAGCCGTGCTTAGCGGCTTCGGCGATACGCTCCTGTCCGCTGGGTACTGGACGGATTTCCCCAGCCAGCCCAACCTCGCCAAATACCACTAAATCTTGAGGCAATGGGCGATCGCGTAGACTTGAAACCAGTGAGAGTAATAGCGCCAGGTCAGCACTGGTTTCCGTGACTTTGACACCCCCCACTACATTGACGAACACGTCCTGATCCGACATTTGCAGGCCGCCATGGCGATGTAATACCGCCAGCAATATCGCCAGCCGGTTTTGCTCCAATCCGACAGCGACGCGGCGAGGGTTTGCCATCATTGATTGATCGACCAGTGCCTGAATTTCCACCAGTAAAGGGCGAGTGCCTTCCCACACCACCATCACCGAGCTACCCGAGGTGATTTCGTCGCCGCGACTGAGGAAAATGGCCGAAGGGTTACTGATTTCACGTAGCCCCTGTTCGGTCATCGCGAATACACCCAATTCATTGACCGCACCGAAACGGTTTTTATGGCTGCGTAACGTTCGAAAACGTGAGTCTGCATCACCGTCGAGTAGAACGGAGCAGTCAATGCAGTGTTCCAGCACTTTCGGGCCGGCAAGAGAACCATCTTTCGTGACGTGACCAACCATGATAATGGCGACGCCACGGGTTTTGGCAAAGCGGGTCAGGTAGGCTGCCGTTTCGCGTACCTGAGCGACACTTCCTGGAGAGGATTGAATATCTGCCAGATGCATGACCTGAATAGAGTCGATTACCATCAGTTTGGGTTGCTCTTGCTCTGCAATTAGACAGATCTGTTCAATGCTGGTTTCAGAGAGCATATTCAGGTTTTGGGCGGGTAAGCCGAGTCGATGCGCCCGCATGGCGACCTGTTGCAGCGATTCTTCCCCGGTTACGTACAGGGTTTTCATCTGCTCGGACAGTTTGCACAGTGTTTGCAGCAGCAAGGTGCTTTTGCCTGCACCAGGATTGCCGCCAATCAGGATGGCGCTGCCCGGTACAACGCCGCCACCCAGTACGCGATCGAATTCCTGAAAACCCGTAGAGAAGCGAGGTAATGCTTCGAGGCTGATCTCTGAGAGTTTTTGCACCCGGCTGATGCCAGCGCTTTCTCCAGCATAGCCGCTTAACCGCTCGGCTCGTGATGACGAGGGAGCGGCCGCCAGACGAACTTCAGTAATGGTATTCCAGGCATGACAAGCACTGCATTGTCCCTGCCAGCGTGGGTAGTCGGCTCCACATTCATTACATACAAAGGCGCGTTTGACGGCTTTTGCCACGGGTTACCTCTTTGATTCGGCGTTCTATCGGATTAGCGTTCTTCGTGCCTCATGCTACCGCTGAGAATACACAGAACGCCTGTCAGGTCGGCATGACGGATTGTCACGGCTGACTGTTCGTTTACCTTAGGTTTGGCATGATAAGCGATACCGAGACCCGATGCCTTAATCATCAATAGGTCGTTGGCACCATCGCCAATGGCCACCGTTTGCTGTAGTGGAATACCTAACTTTTCTGCCAGCTCGCGCAGCGTGTTGGCCTTATATTTTGCATCAATAATCGGGCCAATGACCTCACCCGTCAGTTTACCATCTTGCATACCCATTTCATTGGCGACGGCGGCAACCAGATCCAGTTTTTCACGCAGATAATCGGCGAAGTAAGTAAACCCGCCAGAAGCAATGGCAACATGCCAGCCTGCTTCCTGAAGTTGGCTGACCATATCGATTAAACCGGGCATTAGCGGCAGATTTTTACGTACTTCACGTAGAATGTTGGCATCCGCGCCTTTTAAGGTTCCCACGCGTTGGCGCAGGCTGGCAGAAAAGTCCAATTCTCCGCGCATGGCCCGTTCGGTCACCTCGGCGACTTGCTCGCCGGTTCCCGCCAGCTTGGCGATTTCATCAATGCATTCAATTTGAATCGCGGTGGAGTCCATATCCATCACTAACAGACCGGGTGCCCGCAGGGTCGGCGCGTTACGCATTGGCGAAACATCCATACCAAGCTCATGTGCCAGTTTGGTTGCGCGTAGCGTGAGCGAGCCTGCCAGACGGACAACCTGATAATCACCGACGATCCAGGCACTGACGATCACCATGGCAGCACCGAGTTTCCGTTGATAGCGAGACAGTAAATTTTTGTCGAGTACGTCGCTATATAACAACCAGCCGGTATCTCCGGCGCGGTAATCGAGTGGCATCACTTCATCACCGCTCAGCGATAGCGGCAGACCTGGCCAACAGTTAATCTCATTTGGGAGATCACGATAGGTCAGACTATTCGACATGGGAAAATCCTCTACTGGCGGTCATTACGTGGTGTTGGATCGGGAATATTGTTGTGTTTTTTGTTATTGAACCAAAACCACAAACATATCCGTTGGAAAACAGGGCAACAAGCTATCCTATCGTCGGCGCTTCTGGCAACATAAAGTATCCAAATCACGTAAGGATTATCATGGTTCGGGCTCGGGTTAAATTTCGCCTACATCGTACAGCCATTGTGCTGATTTGCCTGGCGCTGCTTGTCGTATTGATGCAGGGGGCTTCCTATTTCAGTTTGAGCCATCAAATGGCTCGTTCGGAACAGGTGGAAGATTTAGCGCGAACGCTGACCAAACAGGTGGCTTACAGTATCGCTCCGCTGATGAATAGCGTGGATGATAACAACCAGAAGATTAATACGATACTTAAACGACTGACGGAACATAGCCGGATTCTGGATGCTGGTGTTTATCAGCAGGATGGTTCACTGGTGGCGAGTGCAGGAGAGCAGGTCCAGCTACGCGATCGTTTGGCGCTGGATGGCAACCGAGTGGGGAGCTATTACAATCACCAATTGGTTCAGCCTATTGAAGGTAAGGACGGGCCGATAGGCTTCCTGCGCATTACCCTTGATACGCACGTTTTGGCGACCGAAGCGAAACAGGTTGATAACACTACCAATATTCTGCGCCTGATGATCCTATTATCATTGGCGATCGGCATTATTTTGACCCGTACTCTGTTGCAGAATCGTCGTACCCGCTGGCAACAGTCGCCTTATTTACTGACGGCCAGTACGCCAGTGAAAGAAGATGATGAGGTGGATAATGTGACGGTGGCTGATGCTGACGATAATGATATGAACAGCAATAAAGCGATAAATGGAAAAAATACCTAGTCGCGCAATCTTTCAGTCATTGATTGTGTCTCAGCGTTAAATCAGAGAAAATGTCCGGCTTACAATTTATTTCCGCTTTGCCTGACGCTGACATCGGTGTGTTTCTGACTAGATGCTGACGCCGGGTGGCTAACAGAAGAAACCTGAAAATCATGTCTCCAAGTGAATACGCCCGCGAAGTCTCGAAAAGAAGAACTTTCGCCATTATTTCCCACCCCGACGCCGGTAAAACCACCATTACTGAAAAAGTCTTGTTGTTCGGACAAGCGATTCAGACGGCCGGTACGGTAAAAGGGCGTGGTTCGAACCAGCATGCAAAATCTGACTGGATGGAGATGGAAAAGCAGCGTGGTATATCGATTACCACCTCGGTGATGCAGTTTCCTTACCATGATTGTCTGGTTAACCTTCTGGACACGCCGGGGCATGAGGATTTCTCCGAAGATACTTACCGTACGCTTACGGCTGTGGACTGCTGCCTGATGGTGATTGATGCGGCTAAAGGGGTCGAAGATCGAACCCGTAAGCTGATGGAGGTCACCCGGTTACGTGATACACCGATCCTGACGTTTATGAACAAGTTGGATCGTGATATCCGTGATCCGATGGAGATACTGGACGAAGTTGAGAGCGAGTTGAGTATCGCCTGTGCGCCGATTACTTGGCCGATCGGTTGCGGTAAGCTGTTCAAGGGGGTGTATCACCTCTATAAGGATGAGACTTATCTTTATCAGACAGGGAAAGGACATACAATTCAGGAAGTCCGTATTGTCAAAGGATTGGATAACCCTGATTTGGATGTTGCTGTGGGTGACGATCTGGCGATGCAACTGCGGGAAGAGCTGGAGTTGGTAAAAGGTGCGTCCCATGAGTTTGAATTGGATGCATTTTTGTCGGGTGACCTGACCCCCGTCTTTTTCGGGACGGCACTGGGTAATTTCGGTGTCGATCATATGCTGGACGGACTGATTAGTTGGGCTCCTGCGCCGATGCCGCGTAAAACCGATACGCGTGAGGTTGTGGCCGCTGAGGAGAAGTTTACTGGGTTTGTCTTTAAGATTCAGGCCAATATGGATCCGAAACACCGTGACCGTGTGGCGTTTATGCGTGTCGTGTCGGGGAAATATGAAAAAGGCATGAAGCTGCGTCAGGTTCGTATCGGAAAAGATGTGGTCATTTCAGATGCGTTGACCTTTATGGCGGGTGACCGTTCCCATGTCGAAGAGGCCTATCCAGGAGACATCATCGGTTTGCATAACCATGGCACGATCCAGATCGGTGACACCTTTACCCAAGGTGAGGACATGAAGTTTACTGGGATCCCCAATTTTGCGCCTGAGTTATTCCGTCGTATTCGTTTACGCGATCCGTTGAAACAAAAGCAACTGTTGAAAGGGCTGGTTCAGCTTTCTGAAGAAGGTGCGGTTCAGGTCTTCCGGCCATTAACGAACAATGATCTGATCGTGGGCGCGGTGGGTGTCTTGCAGTTTGACGTGGTCGTTGCGCGCCTGAAGACAGAATATAATGTGGAAGCGCTTTACGAGTCCGTTAACGTTTCCACCGCCCGTTGGGTGGAATGCGGTGATGCGAAAAAGCTGGAAGAGTTTAAACGTAAAAATGAGCAACATCTGGCGCTTGATGGAGGCGATAATTTGACCTATATCGCTCCAACAATGGTAAACCTGAACCTGACTCGGGAACGCTATCCCGACGTTGAGTTGCACAAAACTCGTGAACATTAAAATTGCTTAAATAAACGGTAGCGTGGTCGTACCGTGTATGCCGCGCCGTTTTGGCACCGATGATGCGAACCCTTTCTTTTTTTCAGAGATGTGTTCGCATTTTTCTTCTATATCAGTTTGTTATAGTCTTTCCGCCCCTCGAATGTTGCTGTTTTTTTGCAACAGACAAATCTGAATTCCCGTTAGCACGATGCCTTTTGCGTCGATCTTCCTATGATTTTTCATTCCGTGGTCTATAGTTAACAACGTGTTAATGATTCAGTTTGTTCAACTGTTAACGCGATTATGATTGGTTTGTTATATTGCTTTACTCGTTTTTTTAAAGACAAACCTCTTAGTACAGTGCCTTTCAGCCTGGTATTAAACGTTTCAAGGTATTGAATTTTATCCTTGAATGGCGTGCGTAATCATCCCGCGTTAATGCGGCCCCAATATGCTGTTTTCAGGCGTTGACGGGCATAAAGAGAAAAATACAAAGGAAGAAATCGATGAAAAAGACCAAACTTGCACAATCGCTGATCGCTGTCGTTCTGGGTTCAATTCTGGCTGGTGGCTCTGCTCTGGCCGAAGAGACCGTGGGACAGAAAATACAACGTATTGCTGATTCTACTGGTGAGAAAGTCGATAGTTCCGCGAATAAAGCTTCAGGTTACCTGAGCGATAGTGCAACCACAGCGAAAATAAAGAGCGCTTTGCTGGAAGATAAGGCAATTACCAGCGGCGATATCTCTGTTGAAACAACTCAGGGTGTTGTCACGTTGAGTGGTTTTGTCGGCAGTCAGGAAATCGCCACCCGTGCGGTGGAAATTGCTACCAGAACCGAAGGTGTGACCTCCGTTAGCGATAAATTGCAGGTAAAAGATGGTGCCTCGCAATCGGTTGGTGCTTACGCTGGAGATGCGATGACGACCAGCAGCATCAAAGCCAAATTGTTGGCGGACGATATTGTTCCGTCACGTAAAGTGAAAGTGGAAACACAGGACGGCGTCGTCTTACTGAGTGGTGAAGTCGATAATCAGGCTCAATCAGCTCGAGCAGAGAGCATCGCTAAATCGATTGATGGTGTAAAAAGTGTTAAGAACAGTTTAACCATCAAATAATAAGATTGTTCTGGCGGGTATGACTTAATTGTTTTACCCGCACCGATTAACGCAACATCTATATTTATCTATACCCGTCATTACCACACGGGATACGCAATCTGGATGCATCATGATTTTTTGTTAGATGACCGCCAGATGGTTTAACGTTTTGGTAAGGAGAACGTATGTTTCGTTGGGGGATTATCTTTCTGGTTATAGCCCTGATCGCCGCCGCCCTCGGCTTTGGTGGTCTGGCTGGCACCGCAGCAGGGGCAGCCAAGATTGTCTTTGTTGTCGGTATTATCTTGTTCTTACTGAGTTTGTTTACTGGTCGAAAACGACCTTAGGTATTCTCTTTTTGTCTCGTTTTCATACTCATTCATGCTGACGGGCATTTGCCCGTCTCATCTCATTCGGTAAGCATCTTATTTAATCGCGACATTTCTGAAAGACAGAATTGCCATCCGCCTGTAACATGAAACTATCACACTGTTTGTGTGTTTGCTGAAACCGACTTTTTATCAGGAGGGTTATGATGAATAGCGATATTGTTGTAGGCAAATGGAAACAGTGGAAAGGGAGTTTCTGGGCGCTGTGGGCCGAATGGTTTGACAGTGATTGTGCGTGGCTGGAAGGTAATAACGGTTATTTATCCGGTGTATTGCAAGAGGGTTACGGAAAGGCCCATGAACAGGTATCCTCAGAGGAGAGCGTGTTACACTGAGGATAATAAGCGTGCTGATGCAACATGTTGTCGAAGGCTCAAAGCCTGCGACGCAACCTGTTTTTATCGATACTCATTGCCATTTCGATTTTCCGCTATTTTACGATAACGACTTGGCTAGCCTTCAATGGGCTGCAACGGCGGGTGTTGAACGCATTATCATTCCTGCTGTGGCGTCTCGCCACTTTGACCGTGTGCTAACGTTGGTGCACACACATTCCCCTCTCTATTCCGCTCTCGGGCTACATCCTTTATATATTTCCCAGCATATTGACGCCGACCTCGCGCAGTTAGAGACCTGTTTACGCCAGAAACCTGACAAGCTGGTTGCAGTGGGCGAGATCGGGCTAGATCTTTATATGCCGGAGCCACAATTTGAACGCCAATGTAAACTGCTTGAAGCGCAACTAGGGTTGGCAAAACAGTTTGATTTGCCGGTTATTCTTCATTCTCGTCGTTCTCACGATCGGCTGGCTCAATGTCTGCGTCGTATTAGTTTGCCACGAACTGGCGTGCTTCATGGCTTTGCTGGTAGCCTGGAACAGGCTCAGACGTTTATTCGGCTTGGTTACTATATCGGCGTCGGAGGAACGATCACTTATCCCCGAGCCAATAAGACGCGTCAGGCGATTGCACGCCTTCCTCTTGATCGTCTGCTGTTGGAGACGGATGCGCCGGATATGCCGGTTAGCGGTTATCAGGGACAACCTAATCGCCCGGAACGTATCGTGGATATCTTTCATTCTCTTTGTGAGTTACGACCTGAGCCGGCGGAGGAGCTGGCCGCGGCGATATATCAAAATACTCTCCGTCTTTTCGATTTCAAGTGAAGTAATGTGTTGATATTTCATTCATAAACACGTGACCTACCGCTATTTTTGTGCAAAACGTCGCGAAGCAATTGACGTTTTTTCATATACTGAAACAAGAAGTGTGACTCTTATCGCTTTTTTCTATTTTATTTCTATTCACCGCTAATCGTTGTTAGCGCTTAGAAGGAACGCTACATGCAACTCTTTATGAGTCTTATTGGTATGCTGGTACTGATATTATTTGCGGTTTTGCTTTCCAGTAATCGTAAGGCGATCAGATTACGCACTGTACTCGGTGCTTTTGTTATTCAGGTTGGTATTGGCGCGTTGATACTGTATGTGCCACTGGGCCGCAGAATTTTAGGCGGTATGACAGAAGGTGTCGCAAACGTCATTTCTTATGGTAACCAAGGCGTATCATTCATTTTTGGCGGACTCGTATCGGGCAAGATGTTTGAAGTATTTGGCGACAGCGGTTTTGTGTTTGCTTTACGTGTGTTGCCCATCATTGTCTTTTTTTCTTCCTTAATTGCGGTGTTGTACTACATCGGTGTTATGCAGTGGGTCATTCGACTGTTGGGTGGCGGATTACAAAAATTATTGGGAACGTCACGGACGGAATCGTTGTCCGCGACGGCTAATATTTTTGTTGGTCAGACTGAAGCGCCGCTGGTGGTGCGTCCGTATATTGCCAACATGACGCGTTCGGAGCTGTTTGCGGTCATGTGCGGTGGGTTAGCGTCTATTGCAGGTTCGGTGATGGCGGGCTATGCGCAGATGGGCGTGCCGCTGGAGTATCTGATTGCGGCCTCCTTTATGGCAGCTCCCGGTGGTTTATTGTTTGCGAAGCTAATGATCCCCGAAACTGAAAGCACTCATGACCACGAACAAATGGTTGGATTTGTTGATGAAGATGACCGTCCGGCTAACGTTATTGATGCGGCGGCCAGCGGTGCGGCTTCTGGGATGCAATTGGCTCTGAATGTAGGCGCAATGCTGTTGGCGTTCGTGGCTTTAATCGCTTTGTTGAACGGTATTCTTGGCGGCATCGGTGGTTGGTTTGACTACCCACAATTGTCTATGGAATTACTGCTAGGTTGGCTGTTTTCTCCGATTGCATTTTTAATCGGCGTACCCTGGCATGAAGCTACGGTTGCCGGATCTTTCATCGGACAAAAACTGATCGTCAATGAGTTTGTCGCCTATATGAATTTTGGTGAATATCTTAAAGCCGATGATGTGGTTGCCGCAGCCGGGTTGCAGGTGTTGTCTGATCATACTAAAGCGATTATTTCATTCGCGCTGTGCGGATTTGCGAACCTGTCGTCTATTGCTATCCTTATCGGAGGTTTAGGCAGTATGGCGCCAAGTCGCCGTCAGGACATTGCAAGACTGGGTTTGAAAGCCGTAACGGCAGGCACGCTGTCGAACCTGATGAGTGCTAGCATTGCTGGTTTTTTCTTAGCACTATAGGGTTGTGGGGCGACATGAGTCGCCCATGTTTATTGGCTGCGAAAGTCGGTAATCACTGGCAATACGTAACGACTTTCCTTGAGTAACACGACATGCTTTCTGCTTTTATTGATGATGTTGAATGGATCACTTTCCCACCGGCAATGGATGGCATGGTATATCCCGGTATTGGTGCCCGCTGTCATTTCCATTTGTCTGCTTATTCCGATGACCTGTTCTCTCAGGCTGGTATTCCTTTTTCCGATGCGCTTGAGCGTTCGGTGCCTAAACGTCGTGCTGAGTATTTGGCCGGACGGTGTTTAGCCAGACAGGTGCTACATGAGTTGGGACACTCGGATTTTATCCTGAATAGCTGTGAAGATCGTTCTCCACAATGGCCGGAAAATATCTCTGGCTCCTTGAGCCACAACGCGGGGAGTGTCATGTGTGCGGCGCATCTGCGTAGTGATACGTTGGCTTGCATTGGTGTCGATATTGAAGCTTATCTCTCTGATGATCGCGCACAATCTCTCTGGCCGGGAATTATTGATGAAGAAGAATACCAATGGTTTAGTGAACGTGAAGAAGCGTTCTGTTGCCTGCTAACGCTAAGTTTCTCTGCTAAGGAGAGTTTATTTAAGGCGTTATATCCGCAGGTTAAACGTTACTTTGACTTTCTGGATGCCAGAATGGTGGCATTAGACTGTGCTAAACGGACGTTTGAGTTAGAGTTACTGACTGACCTGACGCCAGATTTTTGTGCCGGACGCAGATTTGAAGGTGTTTACCAGCTTAACGATCGTGACGTAACGACATTTTTGTATTGTTGATAGGCTATCCCTCTCGTGGATATAGTCCGTGCAAGGGTTGCATAATTCATCATTCTATTTAAGCTTCTTTACTACAATAAAGAGGCGCTTCTCCCTGATTTTTTGAAATATAAGATGGAAAATCAGTGATTTCGATATTTCCATAAGGTTGGTGAATCGCACCGGAGGCGAAACGTTTCCTGAAACCTTCTGCAACCGTTTCTTCTGATGCTCTGTTTTCCGGCATGGATACTTTTAGGCTGGAGGGATCGATAACGGTGCTATGACCATCGCCTTCATCCGTCACATCCATACGATAATGGATGGTGAGTGCGGCGGATTTTACTTTATGTGGTAACCACATAACACTAACGTCATGAGACGCATGCTTTCCTTGCTTGCTTATCACTTTTCCTCTCACCACCATTTCCATGGGAAGAAGGTTTTTTCCGTCTCCTTCAAGCTGTGCCCGGCAGACAACCGTGCTGCCGATGGGATAGGCTTCATCAAGTCGCTGCATTTCTTCGGGCGTGGCTGCTCTGGTATCTAATCCGCTAAGCAACAGTAAACCAGTGACTACCGACAAGATGATTTGATTTCTTGGCATCACATTGTTTTCCTTGATGTTATCCGTTTCCTGAATTTTTACTCCTTTATTTTGCAGTTATTTCGCATGCTGGCAATAAGAGTCACCTAATTTTGTCTGCTATTTCTAGCGCATGACTTCTATATTTCAAACGAAGCTTTCTGATGGGATCAGAAATAGATCAATGATGTGTTTATATTGCGTGGTACAGAAGAGAGTTAGTTACGGGCTTCTTCATGTCGTTTACGAGTGCTGAGGAGGAAGGATAATAGAATAGGGTAAACGTCAATTTTTATACTTAAAGAGGCCAGAGATTAGAACCGTTAGGTTTAATCAGCAGGTACAGACCCTGCGCGTCGCTGAGTTTGTAAGGTTTATCGAGCGGCTTGGCGTTGCGGATGGCGGTATCAGTTGGGGGCTCCGTAGTTTATCGAACCGGCAGGCCCCCAATTAAGCCCCCGAAAACTACGGATGTCAAAAAAATCTGGTAGTACCTTGAGGTATTCCAGATTTTCATCAACTAACTGATTTTTCTATGTTCCCGGACGTATAAGAACATCCCAAAACAAAAATATGGTGCCCGGACTCGGGATCATTCAGCTTTCTATTAAGTTGAAATGTAGAATAAATTTTAATCGTTGCTCTTGTCAAGACCCGTGGGTTGACCCATTTTTTTATAGATAGATCAGAATGATGGGTTCCATATATGCGAAAAAATTCCGGTTCGTTCCTTCGGTTCCCTATGCTATGTAAATCGTCATGATATAAGCCTGATGCAAACTGTATAATTACTCTCCAGAGGGAACCTCGGAGGATAACATTATGCCGACAGAAAAAGACGTTTCTGATAAACGTGTGACGTTAAATTTACGTACCGAGCCCGATGAAAAAGCCGTTACTGAGGAAGCGTTGATCGATCAGCGCATCATCATGGCAGCATCCCGATGCTTACCAAGAGTTTCTTACACGATTGGATCAGCCTCCTGCACCAAATGCCTCACTTTGCAACACCATGCAAACACTTGCACTGTGGGAACAGAAAAAATGAACTCAGCCCCTGAGTCACCCCACGCCGCATTGGAAGGTTCATGCGAGCAGAGACCTAAATGCGCTCTCTAATTTGTTGTATTGTCTTTCCCTTTGACCAATAGGGAAGACAAGAGTAGTGAAAAAACGTATAAAAAAGATACTGTTAAGTAAAGCGTTGGATAAGTATTTTTCCACGGTTTCGCGACATAAACGAGGACAATTGCAGGAGTTCTATCGAATCAATGTTATCAAGCGTTCGCGTTTGGCTAATAGAAATATGGATGAAATTTCATCTATAGACATTGCAGAATATAGAGATAATAGATTATCGGAATTTAACGCCAGAACGCAAAAGCCGATAAGTGCGAATACGGTACGACTGGAATTAGCATTGTTATCGGCGCTTTATAATCTGGCAAAAGTTGAGTGGGGCACATGCTCTATAAACCCTGTTGAAAATGTTCGCAAGCCAACCGTATCGTCAGGCCGTACCCGAAGGTTAACGACTCAGGAAGAACGACAGCTAACCAGATACTTCAAAGATAAAAATCCTGAATTATTGGCTATTTTTTACATTGCATTGGAAACGGGAATGCGACAAGGAGAAATTTTGTCGTTGCGATGGGAATATACCGATCTTCGCCTCGGCGTTGCCCATTTGCCTTTGACGAAAAATGGGACATCGCGTGACGTTCCATTATCATCAAAAGCACGGCAAATTCTGTGTGGTCTGGGTGAACGACCACATCATGAGAATGGTTATATTTTTAGCTACACGTCGAGTGGGTTTAAAAGCGCATGGCGTGTAGCTTTAAAGGCTCTGGCTATCGACGATCTACATTTTCACGATCTCAGACATGAGGCAATCAGCCGATTCTTTGAACTGGGAACGTTAAATGTTATGGAAGTGGCGGCGATATCAGGTCACAAATCAATGAATATGTTGAAACGCTATACCCACCTTCGTGCAACACACCTCGTGAGCAAACTGGATGCACATAAGAAACAGGCTAAAAAACTAGCATCCATCTTTGTTCCTTACCCAGCGGATATTGCTGTCGACGATACAACGGTTACGCTGAAATTCTCCGATCTTGATAACCTGTCTGTGACGGCTTCAACGCATGATGATGCCTTGAAAATTGCCTCTGTGGAATTACTTCGATTTCAGGCTATAGCAGCGAAAAACGGTAAGAGGCTTCCGCCACCCGGCGCTATCTCAGTGAATTCGGTTGATAGGGTTCTTATCAGCCCACTGTAGCGATGTAGATAACTTTTAAATGACGATGTTGAGCTAAATATCGTCATTTTTTATGTCGGGAACCTCGACTAACCAGACTGTCTATCTAGAAGACGCGTTTTACATATCACACTGATAATCCGGTG
>NZ_JBJYIN010000027.1:0-35891 GCF_046237015.1 Pectobacterium hainanensis | reverse complement strand
ATGTGAGAGTAGGGAACTGCCAGGCATCAAATAAGTGAAGAAGCCTCATGTGAAAGCATGGGGCTTTTTTGCGTTTGGGGTTTTAGTCCGGTTAGTGCGGAATATGGCGTTGGTAGGAGCAGGGGCTCGTAGGTATTGGGTTATGTAACGGTTTATAAAACATCGCTGATATCTGGCTCTAATCGGGTAGACTATGGTGTATCTGAGTTGATGTAATGAGTAGAATGCGATGACGACAGATGGCGTATCATTAAAGCCTTATAATTCTTTTTCACTCTCAATATCTGCATCATCAATTGTTGTTGCTGATGAACAAGAAAAACTAGTCAGTGCATGGCAAGCAGCGAAAGACTCGTTGCAACCATTTCTGTTATTGGGGGAAGGAAGTAACGTCCTCTTTCTTGAAGATTTTGCCGGTGCTGTTTTACTTAACCGGCTTAAAGGTATTGAGATAACGGAAAAGGGGCTTGGTTGGCATCTCCATGTTGGTGCAGGTGAAAACTGGCATTCTCTGGTTGAGTGTACGTTGCAGCATGGTATTACAGGGTTAGAGAATTTAGCGCTTATTCCTGGTTGTGTCGGATCTGCCCCCATTCAAAATATTGGTGCGTATGGCCTTGAGTTACAGCACGTGTGTGAATATGTGGATTTATTGGATCTTTCTACCGGGGTAACACGGCGACTTACTAATGCTGAATGCCAGTTCGCATACCGTGAAAGCGTATTTAAACATAAATATCGTGATGGATTCGCTATTACCGCAGTAGGGTTTTATTTGAAGAAGGAATGGAGCCCAATATTAAGTTATGGTGACTTGACCAAGCTTGATCCCTCAACAGTGACTTCTTTGCAAATCTTTAATTCGGTGTGTCATATGAGACGTAGTAAATTACCTGATCCTGCGGTAACGGGTAATGCCGGTAGCTTTTTTAAAAACCCAATAGTGACACAGCAGCATGCTGAGCATATTTTAAAAGAATATTCTCAAGCTCCTCACTATCCTCAACGGGAAGGAACGGTGAAACTCGCTGCGGGATGGTTGATTGATCAGTGCAATTTAAAAGGTTTCCAGATTGGAGGCGCTGCGGTTCATGAACAACAGGCATTAGTTCTGATCAATAAAAATAATGCAGTGAGTGAGGATATTGTCAGTTTAGCGCGCCATATCCGCAATGAAGTTGCTGATAAATTTAGTGTCTGGTTGGAGCCTGAGGTGCGTTTCATAGCCGCACGTGGTGAGGTTAATGCTGTTGAGGTTTTATCATCATGAGAGATATCACCGTTCCCCTAAAGCTTATTCAGATCCTCTCGGATGGAGAATTCTACTCGGGTGAGTTACTGGGTGAAATGATGGGGATGAGTAGGGCAGCTATCAACAAACATATACAGACTATCAGAGATTGGGGGATTGACGTCTTTACGGTAACAGGGAAAGGTTATTGTTTGCCTACACCAATGCAATTGTTGGATGAGAAAAAGATTCTCAGTATGTTGCCTGAAGGCGGTGTTACCGTGCTGCCTGTGGTCGATTCGACTAATCAATATATTTTAGAACGGCTCAATACCTTGTCTCCTGGAGAAGCTTGTATTGCCGAATATCAACAAGCGGGACGTGGCCGTCGAGGACGACAATGGATTTCTCCTTTTGGGGCTAATTTATATCTATCGCTATATTGGCGCTTGGAACAAGGGCCGGCAGCAGCCGTCGGTGTCAGCTTAGTTATTGGTATTGTTATGGCTGAAGTATTACACCGACTGGGAGCTGAGGGGGTTCGAGTCAAATGGCCGAATGATTTGTACTTAAAAGATAGAAAATTGGCGGGTATTCTTGTTGAATTGACAGGGAAAACAGGTGATTCGGCTCATCTGGTGATTGGCGCGGGTGTTAATTTGCGAATGCGTGAGCCTGCAGATAATGTTATTAATCAAGGATGGATTAATTTACAAGAAGCCGGTGTTGATATCGATCGTAATACGCTGGCTGCTAGTCTAATTTTAGAATTACGCTCTGCTTTGGCTATTTTTGAACAAAATGGTCTGGCTCCGTTTATCTCCAAATGGGAAACGCTAGATAACTACTTTAATCGCCCTGTTAAATTGATTATTGGCGATCGTGAAATACATGGTATTGATAGAGGTATCGATCGGCAAGGCGCGCTGTTACTGGAAAGTGATGGTGAAGTTATACCTTATATTGGTGGGGAGATTTCTCTACGCGGTGTTTAAAAAAGGGGATTGATAATCCCCTTTTAACGCTATTTTCTTAAGCGAACATATTCTACCGCATGATTCGCACTCTTGGTCATTATTAAGCTGGCTCGTTCGCGAGTGGGAAGAATATTTTCTTTTAAATTAAGTCCATTAATATCTTGCCAAAGTTGTGAAGCAATACCAATGGCTTCTTGTTCCGTTAATTTTGCATAATTATGGAAATAAGAGTTAGGATTTGAAAATGCACCCTGTCTGAATTTCAAAAAACGGTTTATATACCATTTCTTCAATAGATCCTCTGGGGCGTCAACATAGATTGAAAAATCAACGAAGTCGGAAACGAAAACTCTATGTGGATCATGCGGATAGTCCATTCCGCTTTGTAATACATTCAAACCTTCCAGAATTAAAATATCAGGTTGCTCTAGTATCTTGTTATTCTCTGGCACGATATCGTAAGTAAGATGTGAGTAAGTCGGCGCAATGACTTTAGATGCTCCCGATTTAATATCAGAAACAAATTTTACCAAGCTATGCATATCATAAGATTGCGGGAACCCTTTTTTCTTCATTAAATCACGGTCTTTTAACACTTTATTTGGATGAAGAAAACCATCTGTGGTAATAAGTTCAACACTGCGATGTTCCGGCCAGCGACTGAGCAACGCTTGCAATACTCGAGCTGTCGTACTTTTTCCTACTGCAACGCTACCTGCAATACCAATGATGTAAGGGATCCTTTGGCCATCGGTTCCTAAAAATTGTTCTAAGACGGCCTGACGACGTAGATTAGAACTGATATAGAAATTAAGCAGGCGTGATAAAGGCAGATAGATCTCAGCAACCTCATCTAACGATAGATCCTCGTTAATCCCTTTTAACTGGACTATTTCTTCTTCTGTCAGTGTCAATGGAACCGAATCACGTAATGCGGCCCATTGGTGACGATTAAATTGTAGATATGGCGTAGCCAAAGATTGTTCTCTATTTCTCATAAGTCTAATTCTGCCTGCCTGTACACAGGTAAGAAAGGGAACATCATTTGCCTGAGTTCAATGTGCCTTAGGCCGTAGACCCTTTCTTCGTATGGTAATTTTGATTACAGGCAGGTTACCACTTTGCTGGTGAAAAAAAGAAGAAAAAATCATCTCGGCATATAATGTCTTTTCTTATAAATGAGTTAAATAAACGTAGATATACCCATCATCCTTTAAGTTTCAGGCGTGTTGGTCGCCCTGCGTCATTTGGTCGTATCCATCTCACTCACCCCGTAGGCGTTGCTATAAGTCGTGTTAAAGGGCCTACGTTACTTATATCTCTAAATGATAATGATTTACCCTACAACTCGAAGTTTATTGGGTATGCACTTGGTATGTATGGATGACAACAATAGACATTTGTCGCCGATTTTTATAGGGCGCACGTGGTTAGAAATACAAATATGGCATGAGCATTCTCCTTGATCTCAGTATTCGAGGGCGTAAATATCATGGTAAACGCTTAGTTAATGGTTTAGTTCCCTGATTATTGAAATGAATTGAATGTGATAACTGTGGCCGTTTGGATCGAACGACGCTCCTTCAGCATGTAAGTATGACGTTTTGGGAACCAAATCGTTGGTTGATATTCGAACACTGGGGGTTCATGCTGTTGTCAAATTTGGTGGTTCTTTGCGCGAATTGTTGATGCTATTGTGGATTCATGTTCAAATTTGGATAAAATCTAAGCGATAGTGCATTTTAAGCAATTTTTTTGTTGCATAGGCCGTTCGGTCTACCTAGAATGCGCAGCACTTGATGCCGGCTTAGCTCAGTAGGTAGAGCAACTGACTTGTAATCAGTAGGTCGCCAGTTCGATTCCGGCAGCCGGCACCATCAAGTACACAATCAGGTGGGGTTCCCGAGCGGCCAAAGGGAGCAGACTGTAAATCTGCCGTCACAGACTTCGAAGGTTCGAATCCTTCCCCCACCACCAAATTCAATCCTGGTGACAGGATAAAATCGATACGGTGTTAAACACTAAAACCGGATCGAAGAAGGCGGGGATGTATAAGTTTTATTTCCCTGGTTTCAAATCTACAGAGATATCAGGTAGCCGAGTTCCAGGATGCGGGCATCGTATAATGGCTATTACCTCAGCCTTCCAAGCTGATGATGTGGGTTCGATTCCCACTGCCCGCTCCAAGATGTGCTGATATAGCTCAGTTGG
Organism: Pectobacterium hainanensis; assembly: GCF_046237015.1. Taxonomy (NCBI): domain Bacteria; kingdom Pseudomonadati; phylum Pseudomonadota; class Gammaproteobacteria; order Enterobacterales; family Pectobacteriaceae; genus Pectobacterium; species Pectobacterium hainanensis. The sequence goes on along the minus strand of NZ_JBJYIN010000027.1, from coordinate 31,472 downwards.
TAGAGCGCACCCTTGGTAAGGGTGAGGTCGGCAGTTCGAATCTGCCTATCAGCACCACTTCTTATTATTCCTCCTGATTTTCTTCTGTTAAAAAATTCGACAAGCAATTGCTTGGTTGATGTGGTGATACCACCGATTTATCCGTGTCTTAGAGGGACAATCGATGTCTAAAGAAAAATTTGAACGTACAAAACCGCACGTTAACGTCGGTACTATCGGCCACGTTGACCATGGTAAAACAACGCTGACTGCAGCTATCACTACCGTTCTGGCAAAAACCTACGGTGGTGCTGCTCGTGCATTCGATCAGATCGATAATGCGCCGGAAGAAAAAGCTCGTGGTATTACGATCAACACGTCTCACGTTGAGTATGATACCCCAACTCGTCACTATGCCCACGTTGACTGCCCAGGACACGCCGACTATGTGAAAAACATGATCACCGGTGCTGCGCAGATGGACGGTGCGATCCTGGTTGTTGCTGCGACTGATGGCCCAATGCCTCAGACGCGTGAGCACATCCTGTTGGGTCGTCAGGTTGGTGTTCCGTACATCATCGTATTCCTGAACAAATGTGACATGGTCGATGATGAAGAGCTGTTGGAACTGGTTGAGATGGAAGTGCGTGAACTGCTGTCTCAATACGATTTCCCTGGTGATGACACGCCTATCGTTCGCGGTTCAGCGCTGAAAGCGTTGGAAGGTGAAGCTGAGTGGGAAGCGAAGATCATTGAACTGGCTGAGCATCTGGATTCCTATATTCCGGAACCAGAGCGTGCAATTGACAAGCCATTCCTGCTGCCAATTGAAGACGTATTCTCCATCTCTGGTCGTGGTACGGTTGTTACCGGTCGTGTAGAACGCGGTGTGATCAAAGTTGGTGAAGAAGTTGAAATTGTTGGTATCAAAGATACGGCGAAATCAACTTGTACCGGTGTAGAAATGTTCCGCAAACTGCTGGACGAAGGTCGTGCCGGTGAAAACGTGGGTGTTCTGTTGCGTGGTATCAAACGTGAAGAGATCGAACGTGGTCAGGTACTGGCTAAACCAGGTTCAATCAAGCCTCACACCCAGTTTGAATCAGAAGTGTATATCCTGAGCAAAGATGAAGGTGGTCGTCATACGCCGTTCTTCAAAGGCTACCGTCCTCAGTTCTATTTCCGTACTACTGACGTGACCGGAACCATCGAACTGCCAGAGGGCGTAGAGATGGTCATGCCGGGTGATAACATCAAAATGGTTGTTACCCTGATTCACCCAATCGCGATGGATGACGGTTTGCGTTTCGCCATCCGTGAAGGTGGCCGTACTGTCGGTGCAGGCGTCGTTGCTAAAGTTATTGCTTAATCGCTGATAACGTTTGACGCGACACGCGATAAAAGGGCATCATTTGATGCCCTTTTTCTACGCTGCCATGGTAGAACCTATCTCATCAGCGATTGTGAGATATAATCATTGGTGAGATAGGCTCTGTAGATACGGCGTAAATACCGAATTATTCGTTTTACAGAACATCTTTCGGTTTGGTCGCCCCGTGGTTACGGGGCAAAGTTATTTGTCTGAATCATTGTGACAGGTTGGTTTATGAGTGCGAATACCGAAGCTCAGGATAGTGGGCGTGGCCTGGAAGTGATTAAATGGCTAGTAGTGGCAATCCTGCTAGCCGTTGCGATTGTTGGTAATTATTTCTTCCGTGATTTTAATCTGCCTTTGCGTGCATTGGCTGTGGTGGTTTTAATCGCTGCAGCGGGTGGTGTGGCATTGTTAACCACGAAAGGTAAAGAAACAGTGACGTTTGCCCGTGAGGCTCGAACCGAAGTACGTAAAGTGATTTGGCCGACTCGTCAAGAAACGTTACACACCACGTTAATCGTTGCCGCGGTTACTGCCGTGATGTCACTGATTTTGTGGGGGCTGGATGGTATTCTGGTCCGTTTGGTATCGTTTATCACTGGCCTGAGGTTCTAAGATGTCTGAAGCTCCAAAAAAACGTTGGTACGTCGTTCAGGCGTTTTCTGGTTTTGAAGGTCGCGTAGCACAATCACTACGCGAGCACATCAAACTCCATAATATGGAAGAACTGTTTGGCGAAGTCATGGTCCCTACTGAAGAAGTAGTTGAAATCCGTGGCGGCCAGCGTCGCAAGAGCGAACGTAAGTTTTTCCCAGGTTATGTCTTGGTGCAGATGGTAATGGAAGATGCCAGCTGGCATCTCGTACGTAGCGTACCTCGTGTTATGGGGTTCATTGGGGGGACATCCGATCGTCCTGCGCCAATAAGCGACAAAGAAGTGGATGCGATTATGAATCGCCTCCAGCAGGTTGGTGACAAACCTCGTCCGAAAACGCTGTTTGAACCAGGTGAAATGGTTCGCGTCAATGACGGTCCATTTGCTGACTTTAATGGTGTGGTCGAGGAAGTCGATTACGAGAAAAGCCGCCTGAAAGTATCCGTTTCTATTTTTGGTCGTGCGACTCCCGTCGAACTGGATTTCAGTCAGGTAGAAAAAGGCTGATTTAGCGATACACGTGTTGAAAATAGCAGCTTGCCTATGGCGCGAAATTAGCCTACAATTTCGCGCCTTTTGTTTTTCAGGTGCCTACATAGTGGCGTCTGAAATGTAACACAAACCACGGGGAGCCTATCATAAGGCGCTATTACCCAATTGAGGAAAGCTAAATGGCCAAGAAAGTACAAGCCTATGTCAAGCTGCAGGTTGCAGCTGGTATGGCTAACCCGAGTCCACCGGTCGGTCCGGCTCTGGGTCAGCAGGGTGTGAACATCATGGAATTCTGTAAGGCGTTCAATGCTAAAACTGAAAGCATTGAAAAGGGTCTGCCGATTCCTGTTGTTATCACCGTTTACTCTGACCGTTCTTTCACCTTCGTTACCAAAACGCCTCCGGCAGCTGTTCTGCTGAAGAAAGCGGCTGGTATCAAGTCTGGTTCTGGTAAGCCGAACAAAGACAAAGTCGGTAAAGTGACGAGTGCTCAGGTTCGTGAAATCGCAGAAACCAAAGCTGCGGACATGACTGGTGCTGACGTAGACGCCATGGTGCGCTCTATCGCGGGTACTGCTCGTTCCATGGGCCTGGTAGTGGAGGATTAATAAATGGCTAAGCTGACCAAGCGCACGCGCGTGATCCGTGAAAAAGTTGATGCAACTAAACAGTATGATATCAACGAAGCCGTTGCTCTGCTCAAAGAGCTGGCCACTGCTAAATTCGTAGAAAGTGTTGATGTTGCCGTTAACCTCGGCATTGACGCTCGTAAATCTGACCAAAACGTTCGCGGTGCAACCGTTCTGCCTCACGGCACCGGTCGTTCTGTTCGCGTAGCTGTCTTCACCCAGGGTGCAAACGCTGAAGCTGCTAAAGCTGCTGGCGCGGAATTCGTGGGCATGGAAGATCTGGCTGATCAGATCAAGAAAGGTGAAATGGGCTTTGACGTTGTTATTGCTTCTCCAGATGCAATGCGCGTTGTTGGCCAATTGGGCCAGGTTCTGGGGCCACGCGGTCTGATGCCAAACCCGAAAGTGGGTACAGTAACGCCTAACGTTGCTGAAGCGGTTAAGAATGCTAAAGCGGGTCAGGTTCGTTATCGTAACGACAAGAACGGTATCATCCACACCACTATTGGTAAGGTCAATTTCGACTCTAACCAATTGAAAGAAAACCTGGAAGCTCTGCTGGTTGCGCTGAAAAAAGCAAAACCTGCTCAAGCAAAAGGCGTGTACATCAAGAAGGTTAGCCTGTCTACTACGATGGGTGCCGGTGTTGCGGTTGACCAGAGCGGTCTGAACGCAGTCGCTATCTAATCGCTTTTGTTCCGCTTTACTCGGGTGTGTGATTTTCCTATAATCTTACGCCCGTTGCTCCACTCGTGGGGCAAAAAAGAATTTTCGGTTGGAGCCTGGCCTATCCAGGCCTCCGTCCAAGACCGCAGGTGTTTCGTAAGAGACTTAATTTTCCTGCGTAGACGGTGACAGAGCCTGAATAATGTTTTTCTTTTTATAAAGAATAATTTTTACTGGATTCTGCTCACCGTGTTTCAACGCCTGTCTCCGTTTTGGCGATAGGTGAAGTGAGTTCCGGAGGTTTCCTCCGGCCAAATCCAGGAGCAAAAGCTAATGGCATTAAATCTTCAAGACAAACAAGCGATTGTTGCTGAAGTCAGCGAAGTAGCCAAAGGTGCGCTGTCTGCGGTTGTTGCGGATTCTCGTGGCGTTACCGTAGATAAAATGACTGAACTGCGTAAAGCAGGTCGTGAAGCGGGTGTTTACATGCGTGTTGTTCGTAACACCTTGTTGCGCCGCGTTGTTGAAGGTACTTCATTCGAATGCCTGAAAGACACGTTTGTTGGTCCGACCCTGATTGCATATTCTTTAGAACATCCGGGCGCTGCCGCTCGTTTGTTCAAAGAATTCGCGAAAGCGAATGCAAAATTTGAGGTCAAAGCTGCAGCCTTTGAAGGTGAGTTGATTCCGGCGGCTCAAATTGACCGTCTGGCAACATTGCCAACTTACGAAGAAGCATTGGCACGTCTGATGTCGACCATGAAAGAAGCCGCTGCCGGCAAACTGGTCCGCACTCTGGCTGCTGTTCGCGATGCAAAAGAAGCGGCTTAATAGCACTTTCTTTTCTAACGCACTTGCTAACGTATAAACTATTTCTGATTCTTAGGAACAATTGTTATGTCTATCACTAAAGATCAAATTCTGGAAGCAGTAGCAGCGATGTCCGTAATGGAAGTTGTTGAACTGGTTTCCGCTATGGAAGAAAAATTCGGTGTTTCTGCTGCAGCTGCTGTTGCTGTTGCCGCTGGTGGCCCAGCTGAAGCTGCTGAAGAAAAAACTGAGTTCGACGTTGTGCTGAAAGGCATCGGTGCTAACAAAGTTGCCGTTATCAAAGCCGTTCGTGGCGCGACTGGTCTGGGCCTGAAAGAAGCTAAAGATCTGGTTGAATCTGCTCCAGCCGCTCTGAAAGAAGGCGTGAGCAAAGATGACGCTGAAGCTCTGAAGAAAGCACTGGAAGAAGCTGGCGCAGAAGTTGAAGTTAAATAAGCCAATCTTTCAGATTGCAGCCTAATTTATTAGGCTGATGGCTGGTGACTTTTTAGTCACCAGCCTTTTTGCGCTGTAGGGCGTCGATGGGGTTTCTCACTGTTTGCCCATTGATTTACCCTAATATTTTTTTCTATTGACGACTTAATATACTGCTTTCCAGCATAGGCTCCCTGCCTGAGCAAGAGCAATGAAATGGTTTAAGAGTAATAGAAAGACGTATTACGGAACGTGTTCCATTTTCCGACCGACAAAATAGTGTTGCATGAACCGTCCTTATTAGGGCGGATAGAGTGGTTCGACTTGTCAGCTAGCTGAGGAACCCTAATGGTTTACTCCTATACCGAGAAAAAACGCATTCGTAAGGATTTTGGTAAACGTCCACAGGTTCTGGACGTGCCTTATCTCCTTTCTATCCAGCTTGACTCGTTCCAGAAGTTTATCGAGCAAGATTCGGAAGGTCAGTACGGTTTGGAAGCGGCATTCCGTTCTGTTTTCCCCATACAAAGTTACAGCGGTAACTCAGAGCTACAGTACGTAAGCTATCGTCTGGGCGAACCTGTATTTGACGTTAAAGAATGTCAGATCCGTGGTGTGACGTTCTCCGCGCCGTTGCGTGTGAAATTGCGTCTGGTGATCTACGAGCGTGAAGCGCCTGAAGGCACCGTTAAAGATATCAAAGAACAAGAAGTTTACATGGGCGAAATTCCGCTCATGACCGATAACGGAACCTTCGTGATTAACGGTACTGAGCGTGTCATCGTGTCTCAGTTGCACCGTAGTCCAGGTGTGTTCTTCGATAGTGACAAAGGTAAAACCCATTCTTCAGGTAAGGTGCTGTATAACGCACGTATTATTCCTTACCGTGGTTCCTGGTTGGATTTTGAGTTCGATCCGAAGGATAACCTGTTTGTCCGCATTGACCGTCGTCGAAAATTGCCTGCGACCATTATTCTGCGTGCGCTGGGATACTCCACCGAACAGATTCTCGATCTTTTCTTCGCTAAAATTGTCTACGAAATCAATGGCAATAAATTGCAGATGGATCTGGTTCCTGAACGCCTGCGTGGTGAAACGGCATCGTTTGATATTGAAGCAAACGGCAAAGTCTATATTGAAAAAGGCCGTCGTATCACGGCTCGCCATATCCGTCAGTTAGAAAAAGATGGCATTGAGCGTATCGAAGTGCCGGTTGAGTATATTGCTGGCAAAGTGCTGTCCAAAGACTATATCGATGAGAGCACGGGTGAACTGATTGGCGCAGCTAACATGGAGCTGTCGCTGGATCTGCTGGCTAAACTGAGTCAGTCAGGTCACAAGCGTATTGAAACGCTGTTTACCAACGATCTGGACCACGGCCCGTACATTTCTGAAACCTTGCGTGTCGATCCCTCAAACGATCGTTTAAGCTCGCTGGTTGAAATTTACCGCATGATGCGTCCCGGTGAGCCACCGACACGTGAAGCAGCGGAAACGCTGTTTGAGAACCTGTTCTTCTCTGAAGACCGTTATGACTTGTCAGCGGTAGGCCGTATGAAGTTCAACCGTTCTCTGCTGCGTGATGAGATCGAAGGTTCCGGTATCCTGAGCAAAGAAGACATCATTGACGTGATGAAGAAGCTCATTGATATTCGTAACGGCAAAGGTGAAGTGGATGATATCGACCACCTTGGCAACCGTCGTATCCGTTCCGTCGGCGAAATGGCAGAAAACCAATTCCGCGTGGGTCTGGTGCGTGTAGAACGAGCGGTGAAAGAGCGTCTGTCGCTGGGCGACCTTGATACGCTGATGCCACAGGACATGATTAACGCCAAGCCGATTTCGGCTGCCGTTAAAGAGTTCTTCGGCTCAAGCCAGCTGTCACAGTTTATGGACCAGAACAACCCGCTGTCTGAGATTACGCACAAACGTCGTATCTCTGCATTAGGCCCAGGCGGTCTGACGCGTGAACGCGCTGGTTTTGAAGTCCGTGACGTACACCCAACTCACTACGGTCGCGTTTGTCCTATCGAAACGCCGGAAGGTCCGAACATCGGTCTGATCAACTCCCTGTCCGTTTATGCACAGACTAACGAGTACGGTTTCCTTGAAACCCCGTATCGTCGTGTGCGTGACAACGTGGTGACGGATGAGATCCATTACCTGTCTGCGATTGAAGAAGGTAACTTCGTTATCGCACAGGCGAACACCAATTTGGACGAAGAAGGGCGCTTCATCGACGAACTGGTGACCTGCCGTAACAAAGGTGAATCCAGCTTATTCAGCCGCGATCAGGTTGAATACATGGACGTTTCCACTCAGCAGGTGGTTTCCGTTGGTGCATCCCTGATTCCGTTTCTGGAACACGATGACGCCAACCGTGCTCTGATGGGTGCGAACATGCAACGTCAGGCCGTTCCGACTTTACGCGCTGATAAGCCGCTGGTTGGTACCGGTATGGAACGCGCTGTTGCGGTTGACTCCGGTGTAACTGCCGTCGCCAAACGTGGTGGTACAGTACAATACGTGGATGCATCCCGTATTGTTATCCGCGTTAATGACGATGAGATGTATCCGGGCGAAGCCGGGATCGACATCTATAACCTGACCAAATATACCCGTTCTAACCAGAATACCTGTATCAGCCAGATGCCATGCGTATCTCTGGGTGAGCCGGTAGAACGTGGTGATGTTCTGGCAGATGGCCCGTCCACCGATCTGGGTGAACTGGCGCTGGGTCAGAATATGCGCGTGGCATTCATGCCATGGAATGGTTACAACTTCGAAGACTCCATCCTCGTTTCCGAGCGTGTGGTTCAGGAAGATCGCTTTACAACCATCCACATCCAGGAACTTGCCTGTGTGTCCCGTGACACCAAGTTAGGGCCTGAAGAAATTACTGCGGACATCCCGAACGTGGGTGAGGCAGCACTTTCCAAACTGGATGAGTCCGGCATCGTTTACATTGGTGCTGAAGTGACCGGTGGTGACATTCTGGTTGGTAAAGTTACGCCGAAAGGTGAAACCCAACTGACGCCAGAAGAAAAACTGCTGCGTGCGATCTTCGGTGAGAAAGCGTCTGACGTTAAAGACTCTTCTCTGCGTGTACCAAACGGTGTTTCCGGTACGGTTATCGACGTGCAGGTCTTTACCCGCGATGGCGTGGAAAAAGACAAGCGTGCGTTGGAAATCGAAGAGATGCAACTGAAGCAGGCGAAGAAAGACCTGACTGAAGAGTTGCAAATTCTGGAAGCGGGTCTGTTTGCACGTATCCACGCTGTATTGGTTTCTGGCGGTATTGAAGCTGACAAACTTGATAAACTGCCGCGCGAGCGTTGGTTGGAACTGGGGCTGACTGATGAAGAGAAACAGAATCAGTTGGAACAGTTGGCAGAACAGTATGATGAGCTGAAGCATGAGTTTGAGAAAAAACTCGAAGCTAAGCGCCGTAAAATCACCCAAGGCGACGATCTTGCACCGGGCGTGCTGAAAATCGTTAAGGTTTATCTGGCAGTTAAGCGTCAGATCCAACCGGGTGACAAGATGGCAGGTCGTCACGGGAACAAAGGTGTTATCTCCAAGATCAACCCGATCGAAGATATGCCTTACGATGAGAACGGTACGCCGGTCGATATCGTCCTGAACCCGCTGGGTGTACCTTCACGTATGAACATTGGTCAGATTCTGGAAACCCACTTGGGTATGGCTGCGAAAGGTATTGGCGACAAGATTAATGCCATGCTGAAACAGCACGAGGAAGTGACCAAACTGCGTGAATTTATCCAGAAGGCTTATGATCTGGGTGACGATGTGCGTCAGAAAGTTGACCTGAGCACTTTCTCAGACGAAGAAGTGATGCGTCTGGCTGAAAACCTGAAGAAAGGTATGCCAATTGCAACGCCGGTATTCGACGGTGCAAAAGAGAAAGAAATCAAGGAACTGTTGCAGATGGGCGGTATCCCGACCTCCGGTCAGATTACGCTGTACGATGGACGTACTGGTGAGAAATTTGAGCGTCAGGTCACCGTGGGTTACATGTACATGCTGAAACTGAACCACTTGGTTGACGATAAGATGCATGCTCGTTCTACGGGTTCTTATAGTCTGGTTACTCAGCAACCGTTGGGTGGTAAGGCGCAATTCGGTGGTCAACGCTTCGGTGAGATGGAAGTGTGGGCGCTGGAAGCTTATGGTGCAGCTTATACCCTGCAAGAAATGTTGACCGTTAAGTCTGATGACGTGAACGGCCGTACCAAGATGTATAAGAACATCGTGGACGGCAATCATCAGATGGAACCAGGCATGCCGGAATCCTTCAACGTATTGTTGAAAGAAATCCGTTCGCTGGGTATCAACATCGAGCTGGAAGAAGAGTAATCCCAGCCCGTTGTTATGCTGGTATTCGTCATAGGGGCACCTGAACGTTGTTTTTGGTAGGGTTCAGGTGCCTGACAGGTCTAACTCCGACAGGAGCCAATCCGTGAAAGACTTATTAAAGTTTCTGAAAGCGCAAACTAAAACCGAAGAGTTTGATGCGATCAAAATTGCTCTGGCTTCGCCAGACATGATCCGTTCGTGGTCTTTTGGTGAAGTTAAAAAGCCAGAAACCATCAACTACCGTACGTTCAAGCCTGAACGTGACGGCCTTTTCTGCGCCCGTATTTTTGGGCCGGTAAAAGATTACGAATGCCTGTGCGGTAAGTACAAGCGTTTAAAACATCGCGGTGTGATTTGCGAAAAATGCGGTGTTGAAGTTACCCAGACTAAAGTTCGTCGTGAGCGTATGGGCCATATCGAATTGGCTTCTCCGACGGCGCACATCTGGTTCCTGAAATCACTGCCTTCCCGTATCGGTTTGCTGCTGGATATGCCGTTGCGCGATATTGAGCGTGTACTGTACTTTGAATCTTATGTCGTTATCGAAGGGGGCATGACCAACCTCGAGAAACGCCAGATTCTGACGGAAGAACAGTACCTGGATGCGTTAGAAGAATTCGGTGATGAATTTGACGCGAAGATGGGCGCTGAAGCTATTCAGGCTTTGTTGAAAAACATGGATCTGGAGCAGGAATGCGAACAACTGCGTGAAGAGTTGAACGAAACCAACTCTGAAACCAAGCGTAAAAAACTGACTAAACGCATTAAGCTGCTGGAAGCGTTCGTACAGTCTGGTAACAAACCAGAGTGGATGATCCTGACCGTTCTGCCGGTGCTGCCGCCAGATCTGCGTCCGTTGGTTCCGTTGGATGGTGGCCGTTTCGCGACGTCAGATCTGAACGATCTGTATCGTCGCGTGATCAACCGTAACAACCGTTTGAAACGTCTACTGGATCTGGCTGCGCCAGATATCATCGTACGTAACGAAAAACGTATGTTGCAGGAAGCGGTTGATGCCTTGCTGGATAACGGCCGTCGCGGTCGTGCGATCACCGGCTCTAACAAACGTCCTCTGAAATCTTTGGCCGACATGATCAAAGGTAAACAGGGTCGTTTCCGTCAGAACCTGCTCGGTAAGCGTGTTGACTACTCCGGTCGTTCCGTAATCACCGTTGGTCCATACCTGCGTCTGCATCAGTGTGGTCTGCCGAAGAAAATGGCACTGGAACTGTTCAAACCGTTCATCTACGGCAAGCTGGAATTGCGTGGTCTTGCTACCACCATTAAAGCGGCCAAGAAAATGGTTGAGCGCGAAGAAGCCGTCGTATGGGATATCCTGGATGAAGTTATCCGCGAACACCCGGTACTGCTGAACCGTGCGCCAACACTGCACCGTCTGGGGATTCAGGCGTTTGAACCTATACTGATTGAAGGTAAAGCGATTCAGTTGCACCCGTTGGTTTGTGCGGCCTACAACGCCGACTTCGATGGTGACCAGATGGCAGTTCACGTACCGCTGACGCTGGAAGCCCAGTTGGAAGCGCGTGCGTTAATGATGTCGACCAACAACATCCTGTCTCCTGCGAACGGTGAACCTATCATTGTTCCTTCTCAGGACGTGGTGTTGGGTCTCTATTATATGACCCGTGACTGTGTTAACGCCAAAGGCGAAGGCATGGTTCTGACCGGGCCTAAAGAAGCTGAACGCGTTTATCGCGCCGGTCTGGCCTCTCTGCATGCGCGCGTGAAAGTGCGTATCACGGAAGATATTAAGAGCATTGAAGGCGAAATCACGCACCAGACGACGATTATCGATACGACTATCGGTCGCGCTATCTTGTGGATGATTGTACCGAAAGGTCTACCGTATTCGATCGTTAACCAGCCTCTTGGCAAGAAAGCGATCTCCAAAATGTTGAACACCTGTTACCGCATTTTGGGTCTGAAGCCGACCGTTATCTTTGCTGACCAGATCATGTACACCGGTTTTTCCTACGCAGCGCGCTCTGGTGCGTCCGTTGGTATCGACGACATGGTCATTCCTGCGAAGAAAGCCGGAATCATCGAAGAAGCGGAAACGGAAGTTGCCGAGATCCAGGAGCAGTTCCAGTCTGGTCTGGTTACCGCTGGCGAACGCTATAACAAAGTGATCGATATCTGGGCGGCCGCTAACGAACGTGTTGCGAAAGCAATGATGGAAAACCTGTCCGTTGAGGACGTGGTTAACCGTGACGGTGTGGTTGAGCAACAGGTTTCATTTAACAGCATCTTTATGATGGCTGACTCCGGTGCGCGTGGTTCTGCGGCACAGATTCGTCAGCTGGCGGGGATGCGTGGTCTGATGGCGAAGCCAGATGGCTCCATCATCGAGACGCCAATTACCGCAAACTTCCGTGAAGGTCTGAACGTACTTCAGTACTTCATCTCGACGCACGGTGCGCGTAAAGGTTTGGCGGATACCGCACTGAAAACAGCGAACTCCGGTTATCTGACTCGTCGTCTGGTTGACGTTGCGCAGGATCTGGTTGTGACCGAGGACGATTGTGGTACCCACGAAGGTATCATGATGACGCCGGTTATCGAGGGTGGTGATGTTAAAGAGCCGCTGCGTGAACGCGTACTGGGCCGTGTAACGGCTGAAGACGTGATCAAACCGGGTACGGCGGATATTCTGGTTCCACGTAATACGCTGCTGAACGAACAGTGGTGTGACATGTTGGAAGAGAACTCTGTCGACGCCGTTAAAGTTCGCTCTGTAGTAAGTTGCGAAACCGACTTTGGCGTGTGCGCCAAGTGTTATGGTCGTGACTTGGCTCGTGGCCATATCATCAACAAAGGTGAGGCTATCGGGGTTATCGCGGCGCAGTCAATCGGTGAACCGGGTACACAGCTTACCATGCGTACGTTCCACATCGGTGGTGCGGCATCGCGTGCGGCGGCTGAGTCCAGCATTCAGGTGAAAAACAAAGGTAGCCTGAAACTGAGCAACGCGAAGTTTGTTGTGAACAGCAACGGCAAACTGGTTATTACTTCACGTAATACCGAACTGAAGCTGATCGACGAATTCGGACGTACCAAAGAAAGCTATAAAGTACCTTACGGTGCGGCGATGGCGAAAGGCGATGGCGCCGAGGTTAGCGGCGGGGAAACCGTAGCAAACTGGGATCCACATACGATGCCTGTTATCACTGAAGTCGGTGGTAGCATCCGCTTTACCGATATGGTTGACGGTCAGACCATCACTCGCCAGACCGATGAACTAACCGGTTTGTCTTCTATCGTGGTTCTGGACAGTGCAGAGCGTACCGGTAGCGGTAAAGACCTGCGTCCGGCACTGAAAATCGTTGACGATAAAGGTGAAGATGTATTGATCCCAGGTACGGATATGCCTGCTCAGTACTTCCTGCCGGGTAAAGCGATTGTTCAGTTGGAAGATGGTGTGAAGATCAGCGCGGGTGATACGTTAGCGCGTATTCCTCAAGAGTCTGGTGGTACCAAGGATATTACCGGTGGTCTGCCACGTGTTGCTGACTTGTTTGAAGCTCGTCGTCCGAAAGAGCCTGCGATTCTGGCAGAAATCAGCGGTATCATTTCCTTCGGTAAAGAAACCAAAGGTAAACGCCGTCTGGTGATTTCTCCGTTGGATGGCAGCGATGCTTACGAAGAAATGATTCCTAAATGGCGTCAGTTGAACGTATTCGAAGGCGAAATGGTGGAACGTGGTGACGTTGTTTCCGACGGCCCAGAATCTCCGCACGATATCCTGCGTCTGCGTGGCGTTCATGCGGTAACGCGTTATATCACCAACGAAGTTCAGGAAGTTTACCGTCTGCAAGGCGTTAAGATTAACGATAAACACATCGAAGTTATCGTTCGTCAGATGTTGCGTAAAGGCACCATCGTTAGCGCGGGTGGCACTGACTTCCTGGAAGGTGAGCAGGCGGAAGTGTCTCGCGTCAAGATTGCCAACCGTCAGTTGGAAGCGGATGGCAAGATCCCAGCAACGTACAGTCGCGATCTGTTGGGTATCACCAAAGCATCTTTGGCGACGGAATCCTTCATTTCTGCGGCATCGTTCCAGGAAACGACGCGTGTTCTTACCGAAGCAGCCGTTGCGGGTAAACGTGACGAACTGCGCGGCCTGAAAGAAAACGTGATCGTGGGTCGTCTGATCCCTGCGGGTACCGGTTATGCGTACCATCAGGATCGCATGCGTCGCCGTCAGGCTGGCGAAGCGCCTGTTGTACCTCAGGTGAGTGCTGATGAGGCTTCTGCCAACCTGGCCGAGCTGTTAAATGCTGGTTTTGGTAGTAGTGACGACGAATAAGTCATCTATTCCTGATAGTTGACTTCACCACGCCTTGTGGTGAATAACATAACCCCGACTATTTATAGTCGGGGTTTTTTTGTCTATGGCATCTTTCCGTTAGACGGAGGCACGTTGTTATAAAACGCTCCCGGCGTTTTATATCATCCCTGAATTTTTTGTTGTACAGTGGTGTAAAGTAAAAATAACGAGACAGTCATGAATACTTCATCAGCGTCAGCTCTTGCGCAGGGCGACAGTGCGTTACCAACCGGTGGTGATAGCACAGTAAGCGGTAATGCTACACCAAAAATTCAATCAGAAAGCCATTCACAAGGCCGAGCCCGTCGTGCGGCGTGGGGAAGTTTTGTCGGCGCTGTTGTCGATTGGTACGATTTTTTACTGTACGGAATAGTTGCCGCACTTGTATTTAATACGGAATTTTTCCCACAGGTCAGCCCGACAATGGGAACACTGGCTGCTTTTGGCACATTCGGCGTCGGCTTTTTGTTTCGTCCGTTAGGCGGCATGGTGTTCGGGCATTTTGGCGATAAGTTGGGTCGTAAACGTATGCTGATGATTACCGTCTGGATGATGGGCGTTTCCACGGCATTGATTGGGTTGTTACCTTCTTTTGATTCAATTGGCTGGTGGGCTCCGGTACTGCTGGTGGTGCTACGCGCTATTCAGGGTTTTGCCGTTGGCGGCGAGTGGGGTGGAGCAGCCTTGCTGGCGGTTGAAAACGCCCCAAAGAAAAAGAAAGCGTTTTACAGTAGTGGTGTGCAGGTTGGTTTTGGCGTTGGTTTACTGTTGGCCACTGGTTCAGTTTCCATTGTTAGCCATCTTACGACAAACGATGATTTTGTTAGCTGGGGCTGGCGCTTGCCTTTCTTGTTCAGTCTGGTACTGGTTGCGATTGCATGGTGGATCCGCAATGGTATGGATGAATCACAAGAGTTTGAGGCAAACAAAACTTTGCAGGACAGAGCAAACAAAATTCGCTCATTCCCGATTATGGAAGCGTTGCGCCGACATCCACAGGCATTTTTACTGATTATTGCCCTGAGATTGAGTGAACTACTGACGATGTATATCGTCACGGCTTTTGCCCTGAATTATTCCACCACTCACCTCGGCCTTTCGCGTGATATGTTTCTTAATATCGGCTTATTGGTGGGAGCAGTGAGCTGCGTCTCTATTCCTTTTTTTGCTTATTTGGCTGATAGCTTTGGCCGCCGTCGAATTTACGTTACAGGCGCTTTGATCGGTTTCATCAGTGCGGTGCCATTTTTTATGGCATTAGAAAGTCGTAACACATTCATGATTCTGCTGTTTGCTATTATGCTTGCAAATATTGCACATGATATGGTCGTCAGTGTGCAACAACCGATGTTTACTGAATTGTTTGGTACCGCTTATCGCTATAGCGGTGCGGGTGTGGGCTATCAGGTTGCCAGCGTTGTCGGTGGTGGTTTCACGCCGTTTATTGCTGTATTGCTGGTGGAGTTTATGGATGGTTCCTGGCATGCCGTTGCTGCTTATCTGGCTTTGGGGTGCCTGCTGTCGGCGGTTATCGGTTTGCGCATGAAACCTCAATCTGTGCATCAATAACTAACCATTATCAATACAGACCGATGCAAAACGTAGAGAGATGTCTTGCATCGGTCTAGCTTTCATTACGGTAAACGATCGATATCATTGCGTGTCAGGCCAATGTCTTTTAGCTGCTCATCATTCATCTTTCTAAGAATATGACGAGTATGACGTCTGAGTCGCCATGCCTTCCATAGACGATACGGTAAAATTAACATCAGCCAGAATGGTGATTGGCGAAATGGTTTTTGTGATTGGTTCTCGTGAAACTCCATACTTCCCCCTTATCCGATGTGCGACTGCTGTACCTGTTCTCTTTCAGGCTGCTGTTCTGCAACTCGAATGATTTAGGCCATATAATGCGGGGGAGGCGAATACAGATACAGACTCAGAGAATCGTTTTATTTAACATACAGATTGTGTGAAATTGCATCTGAATGGTAATTTTTTTCCTTATCTGTACTGGTTGTTGCTATTTGTATATTCGGGGGATAATACGGTGACACGCTATGAACATCTTGCCGCGTTGTTGGAACAAAGAATTGAGCAGGGGTTATATCAAAACGGTGAGCGTTTGCCATCCGTGCGTGCACTGAGCGCTGAGCACGGTGTGAGTATTAGCACTGTCCAACAAGCCTATCATCTGTTGGAAACACGTCGGCTTATTATGCCTCAACCTCGTTCCGGATACTTTGTCGCCCCGCGTAAAGCTGCGCCACCGGTACCTGAGTTGACTCGCCCGGTTCAGCGCCCGGTGGAAATCACCCAGTGGGATTCAGTACTGGAACTGTTTAACTCACGTCCGAATAACAGTACGTTCAATTTTGGCGGCGGAACGCCGGATATCCGCCTATCATCAATTAATCCGCTATGGAAGGCCATGAACCGTTTGTGTCAGCGACGGGATGAGCGGGTGCTGAATTACGGCAATATGCATGGTTCTCATGAGCTACGTGAGCAAGTTGCGCGTCTGGCGTTAGACAGTAACTGCCAATTAACCCGTAACGACATCGTTATTACTACCGGGTGTCAGGAAGCGCTATTTGTCGCGGTGCGTGCGGTCTGTGAGCCTGGCGATATCGTTGCGGTGGAGTCTCCAACGTTTCCCGGCACGTTACAATTGCTTAGAGGATTGGGTGTTAAGGTTATTGAAATTCCCACTGACTCGGTCACTGGCATTAGTCTTGAAGCTTTGGGGCTCGCGCTGGAACAGTGGCCGGTTAAGGCGTTGTTGTTAGTGCCGAATTGCAATAATCCTCTCGGTTTTTTTATGCCGGATACGCGTAAGAAAGCGTTAATGACGTTGGCGCAACAGTTTGATTTGGCGATCGTTGAAGATGACGCTTATGGTGAACTGGCTTATGACTACCCACGCCCCCGCACGGTAAAGTCATTCGATGATGATGGTCGGGTTCTGTTGTGTAGCTCTTTCTCTAAGACGCTCGCGCCCGGTTTACGTGTTGGCTGGATTGCTCCAGGCCGTTATTTGGAACGGGTACTGTATATGAAGTATATCAGCACGGGATATACCGTTCCTCATACTCAACTGGCGGTTGCCGAATTTATCGCTCAGGGACATTATCAGCCCCATTTGCGAAGGATGCGTGCTCAGTACAAAGCGAATTTGCAGGTGTTTACCTGCCATGTCCGAGAGTATTTTCCCTGTGGGATCTGTGTGAGCCGACCACAAGGCGGATTCCTTATGTGGATCGAATTACCGGAACATTTTGATTCGCTCCGCCTAAACCGAGAAGTGAAAAAAGCCGGTATGCAAATTGCGGCAGGCTCTTTATTTTCCGCTGCCGGTAAATATCGTAATTGTATGAGGCTTAATTATGCTCTGCCGTTTACACAGGAAACGGCAGAGGGTCTGCGCATCATGGGGGAAGCAACGGAGCGACTGCTTCATGAGCACGATGCTTAACACGGCGTCGGCACAATAATGCTGCGCTGAACAGCATAAGAGGTTAGTTACGCACTTCTACCCAGGTATCCATCCCAGTCTTTCCAGACCGGTTGCAGCCCAGCGCGGATAATTGCCTGCGCGACCTCTTCGGGACGACGGCTATCGTGGGGTGAGAATTGTTCCAGTTCGGGGTGGTTGTCTGCATAGCCACCAGGCTGTGTTTTTGAGAAAGCACTGACGTTATTGATCGCAATCGGAATGGCGTTATCGCGGAAAAACGGTGACTCTCGCGTGGATAGCGATAGCTCAATGTCCGGTGACAGTAATCTGAAAGCACAGATGACCTGCATGAGCTGTGCCTCATCCATCAGCGATGCCGGTTCGATGCCGCCAGCGCAGGGGCGTAAACGCGGAAATGAGATGGAATAGCGACTTTGCCAGTAGGTTTGCTGCAAATACAGCAGGTGTTCTGCAACCATATAGCAATCGGTTCGCCAACTATTGGAAAGGCCGATAAGCGCGCCCAATCCGATCTTGTCGATCCCGGCCTGACCAAGGCGATCTGGCGTACCCAGCCGCCAGTGAAAATCCTGTTTGTGGCCGCGCAAATGATGTAGCTGGTACGTCGCGGGATGGTATGTTTCCTGATAAACCATCACGCCATCCAGCCCCAGCGTTTTTAATTCTGCGTACTCAGCTTGTGATAAAGGTTGGACTTCAATCATCAGCGAACTGAAGTGGGGGCGAATAAGTGGAAAAACGCGGCGAAAATATTCCATACCGACTTTACGCTGGTGTTCCCCGGTAACCAGTAGCAGGTGATCGAACCCCATTTCTTTGATCGCGGCGCATTCGCGCAGGATCTCATCATCATCCAGCGTTTTGCGTTTTATATGATTACTCATTGAGAAACCACAGTAAGTGCAGTCATTTGAGCACAGGTTGGAGAGGTAAAGCGGGACATAAAAACCGACGGTGTTACCAAATCGCTGACGAGTTAACAGTTGTGCTCGCTGCGCCAACGGCTCCAGATAATGGCTGGCGGCAGGGGAAAGCAGCGCCATAAAATCCTCGCGTGTTAGCTGCGGCGTATTAAGCGCACGTTCCACGTCCTGCGAGGTTTTGCTGTTGATACGCAGCGTCAGGTCGTCCCAGTCAAGCTGCTCCCAGACGTTCTGAAAATCGCTTATCATTATTTCACCTCTTCAACCTGTTGGCGCAAAAATCCGGTTAAAGGACTGGTTGCGCTGGCGGTGAATTGTCTATTTCCCAGCCCCGCCTGATTGGCGAGTTCACCTGCTTCTACCGCTATCTTGAATGCTTTTGCCATACTGACCGGATCGCGGGCAACAGCGATGGCGGTGTTGACTAATACGGCGTCAGCCCCCATTTCCAACGCCTCGGTAGCATGGCTGGGAGCACCGATTCCGGCATCAACGACTACCGGTATTCGAGCTTGTTCGATGATGATGCGGAGAAAATCACGGGTTTGTAATCCTTGATTGGAACCAATCGGGGCACCTAACGGCATTACGGCCGCACAGCCGACTTCTTCCAAACGTTTGCAAAGTACCGGGTCGGCACCGCAGTAGGGCAATACAGTAAATCCATCTTTAACCAATTGCTCGGCGGCCTTCAGCGTTTCAATTGGGTCCGGCAGGAGATACTTCACATCTGGATGGATTTCTAATTTCACCCAATGTGTCCCCAATGCTTCACGCGCCAACCTGGCTGCAAAGATTGCTTCATCTGCGGTTTTTGCACCTGAAGTATTGGGTAGTAGTTTGATGCCAAGTTGTTGGAGAGGTGCAAGGATCGCGTCGTTGCCATGTTTTAAATCAACGCGTTTCATCGCCATGGTAACCAACTGAGAACCCGATGCGGCTAATGCGGCCATCATCAGGTCTGGCGAGGCAAATTTTCCGGTGCCAGTAAGTAACCGGGATGTAAAGGTTGTATCAGCAATTTGCAGCATATTATCCTCCTGCGATTGCCTGAAAAAGCAAGATATCATCACCGTCCTGCACCAGGTGTTGAGCCCAGGTGTCGCGCGGAATAATGGTTTGATTGATGGCAAGAGCCGTACCTGGTTGAAGTCGGTCTATCTGCATAAGAAACGTCTCGATCGTCACAGTGCTATCCAGCTCGATAATCTGATCGTTCAATGTAATGTTCATGCAGAAGTCCTACATATCGGGCAATGATCTGCGCGGGTTAATTGCAAGGTATTCCAGCTCTGCTGTTTGCCATCGAATAGCCGCAGTTTTCCGTTCAATGCGGAAGGTAATCCTGCCAGCAACTTTATTGCTTCGAGTGCCTGCAATGTTCCCACTACGCCGACGACAGGACCAAGAACGCCGGCGGTACGGCAGTTCCTTTGCGGTTCGGTTGCCTCGGGATACAGGCAGGCGTAGCAGCCATGTTGATAGGGAGGGGTAAGGACCAGCAGTTGGCCGCTGAAACCGACGGCACTGCCGCTAATCAATGGCTTGTTGGCTTGAACGCAGGCCGCGTTAACGGCATGACGTGTTTCCATATTGTCACTACAGTCAAGAATGAGATCAGCCTGGCCGACTGCACGGTGTAATGCGGAGCCTGTGAGTCTTTCCGTTAGCGCAATGTATTCCGTTTGTGGGTTTAATGCCTGTAACTGATGTTGCGCCAGCGTTGCTTTAGGCTTATCCGTATCATTAGTGCGGTAGAGAATCTGCCTTTGCAGGTTACTGATGTGCAGCTTGTCATTGTCAGCTAACAGCAATGTACCGATACCGGCGGCGGCGAGATACATTGACGCCGGCGCGCCTAGCCCTCCCAGACCAACCAGTAATACGGTGCTGGATTTGAGCTTTTCCTGTCCTTCTGGACCGATATCTTCCAGTAGCAGTTGGCGACTGTAGCGCAAGAATTCCTCATCGCTTAGTCCATCGTGTTTGCTCTCATGATTATTTGCCATCGCCTCCGGCCCTCCCTTCGATCATGTCGAGTAGTGTCGTTGTTGCCCGGCGCCAATCAGATGCTTTGGTGATGGCACTGACGACGGCAATACTGCCAACGCCCGTTTGCAATACCGCAGGAACGCGATCGGTACTGATCCCACCGATCGCCACGGTGGGGAAGCGATCTCGCAGTTCGGTTATGTGTCGCGTGAGTTCGGCCAGCCCCTGCGGCGCGGATGGCATCTCTTTGGTTTGCGTGGGGAAAATATGCCCCAGCGCAATATAGGACGGATTGACGGCGATTGCGCGGGCGAGTTCGCGATCGTCATGGGTAGAAAGGCCGAGTCTCAGCCCTGCATTTTTTATTGCGCTCAGGTCAGCGGTATCGAGATCTTCCTGCCCCAGGTGAACGCCATAAGCGCGATGCTTTATTGCTAACCGCCAGTAATCATTAATAAATAACCGAGCGTGATAAAGACGGCCCAGCTCGATTGCCTGGATAACATCATGTTCAACCTGCTCATCAGGTAGGTCTTTAATTCGTAGTTGAATGGTTTTTACACCGATACTGAGTAAACGTTTAATCCATTCCACACTATCGACGACCGGATAGAGCCCCAGTTTTTGCTCTGTTGGTGCAAAAGGCGTATCCGTTAAAGGACTCGTCATTTTCCTTCCTCCGTCAGCAGGCTTGTTGCGCTGTGGTAAAGTTCGCTGCCGCGAGAGCGGAATTCCTGCGACATCTGGGCCATGCCGACTTCAATAGGCTTCGCTTCGGCTTCCTGTTTTGCCGCGTAATCACGCACTTCCTGAGAAATTTTCATCGAGCAGAACTTAGGGCCGCACATGGAACAGAAATGCGCGATTTTGCCGGATTCCTGAGGAAGAGTTTCATCGTGGTAAGCACGGGCCGTCTGGGGATCGAGCGCCAGATTGAACTGATCTTCCCAGCGGAATTCGAAGCGGGCTTTCGACATGGCGTTATCACGGATTTGTGCGCCGGGATGACCTTTCGCCAAATCGGCGGCGTGAGCGGCGATCTTGTAGGTAATCAACCCCTGCTTAACGTCTTCTTTATTCGGTAAACCGAGATGTTCCTTCGGTGTCACATAACAGAGCATGGCGCAGCCAAACCAGCCGATCATCGCGGCGCCGATGCCAGAGGTGAAATGATCGTAACCTGGTGCGATATCCGTGGTTAGCGGGCCGAGCGTATAGAACGGCGCTTCGTGGCAGTGCTCCAACTCTTCGGTCATGTTGCGGCGGATCATCTGCATCGGTACATGTCCAGGGCCTTCGATCATCACCTGTACGTCGTATTCCCAGGCAATTTTGGTCAGCTCGCCCAGCGTATGCAGTTCGGCGAACTGAGCTTCGTCGTTAGCGTCTTGAATTGAACCTGGACGTAATCCATCACCCAGTGAGAGCGCAACATCATAAGCGGCACAGATTTCACAAATTTCACGAAAGTGTTCATAGAGAAAACTTTCTTTATGATGCGACAGACACCATTTTGCCATGATAGATCCGCCGCGAGACACAATGCCGGTCAGGCGTTTGGCGGTCATTGGCACGTAGCGTAGCAGCACACCCGCATGAATGGTGAAATAGTCCACGCCTTGTTCTGCTTGTTCCAGCAGCGTGTCGCGGAACATGTCCCAGTTCAGGTTTTCCGCCACGCCATTCACTTTTTCTAATGCCTGATAAATGGGGACCGTACCAATCGGAACCGGGCTGTTACGCAGAATCCATTCGCGGGTTTCATGGATATAACGACCGGTTGAGAGATCCATCACCGTATCCGCGCCCCAACGGGTTGACCAGACTAACTTTTCCACCTCCTCTTCGATAGAGGACGTGACCGCCGAGTTGCCGATATTGGCGTTAACTTTAACCAGAAAGTTCCGACCAATGATCATGGGCTCTGATTCTGGGTGGTTAATATTAGCGGGGATAATGGCCCGTCCTGCGGCGACTTCCTGTCGTACAAATTCAGGCGTAATGTTCTCGGGTAAATGTGCGCCAAAGCTTTGCCCTAGATGCTGCTGGCGTAGCACCTCACCGCGAATTCGCTCTCGTCCCATGTTTTCACGAATCGCGATAAATTCCATTTCCGGGGTAATAATGCCCTGGCGAGCATAATGTAATTGTGTGACGCGTTTTCCTGCTTTCGCTCTTATCGGATGCGGTAAATGCTCGAAACGGAGGTGATCCAAACCCGCATCGGCGAGGCGCTGCTGAGTGAAATCGGAGCTTACTCCTGCCAGTGCTTCGGTATCGTTGCGTTCAGCGATCCAGTTAGCCCGGATCTTTCTCAAACCAATACGTACATCGGGGTGTGAGGCGGGGTCACCGTAAGGGCCCGCGGTGTCATAAACTGGAATGGCTTCGTTTGGTTCATATTGCGGTGAATCTTTGCTTCCACCCACCAATGTCGGGCTAAGTTGAATTTCACGCATGGGGACACGAATATCTTCTCGCGAGCCGGTCAGATAGATTCGCTGAGAATTGGGGAATGCCATTCCTTGTAGTGTATCGATAAATTGCTGGGCGGCTGCACGTTGCTCACGACGGCCAGTTTTAGACGGTTTTGATAATAATGGTTCTGTAGACATAGCAAGTTCCTATAAGACGTAAAGGGAAAATTGCTTGTCTGGAGACGGAGGGAGTAATAATGGGTATCAGGTCGCATAAAAAACGTATTTAGATCAACGCTATCTATGGCGCAATGAAACGAATTACTCTTGTTCCCTTCGCAGGTATTAACCCGATCAGGTTCCGCGGATCCCGAATTAACGGTCTCAGCCTGTGTCTTTCCCTTCTCAACAATGTCAAGAACGGAAGTACGCTAGGCACTCCGACAAGATAGCCCTAGTGTTAACGGGCTGATTACAACAACGACACTGTATGACGACAAAACCACCATGTCAAAGCGTGTCGGCATATCAGTGATAGATAGATCACATGATTAGTGATAACAAAATGATTTCACTGGCAATAAAAGTTAATTATCAAATACCAGTCGAATCATCTTGTCTTCTAACGTAAAACGTTCAGCCAGCGCTTCGCCAACATGAGAAAGCGCTTGCTGGAATTCAAGACAGTTATCATGATCGATAGCCGTGACCAGGCTGCTATCGTAAAATGTCATGATTTGCTGGGTATTGGTTTGTAATGCATGGTCAAGCTGGGTTGAACGAGCCAGTTTTTGTTCACTGAGAATGGCGGCTTCATGTAGCATCTTTTCATAGACATGAAAATGACCCGCCGAAAGATAATCCACCAGATTCTGACAAAAATGATCCAGAGCTTCTTCATCCAGACGTGAGAGTGTGTCTTTATTCGGCTTGATGCCAACCAGATGATAGTACGTGACAAGAAGCTGCTTACGTGCTTGTAGCCATTGGTCGATTAACGCATTATTGCCACCAACGTATTCAGTCAGGCTTTGTAACTGGTTTAGCATTGTTGACTCCGTGAACGGTAAGAAATAACTGAAATATTAGTTATAAAACTTATGTCATCACCCAGAGTGTAAAATGCCAGTGAAGTGAGAGTGGAGCAATAAAAAGATATGGAACAAACGTTAAAAGGTGATGAAAGTGGGTGGTGGGTAGTCAGTGATGCTGGGCAAATCTGGTTGCCTCAGGGAGAACTACCGCAGGGAACCGCAGCATCATGGTCATTACAGGATGCGAGAGGACGTATCATCGGTGAATGGCAGGGCTTACCTGTGTGGCTTGTGTGTCAGCATCGAGATAGTGAGATGACCTCCGTCCGACAACTTATTGAGCAAGATGCCGGGCTGTTCCAGCTAGCGGGACGCGGTATCCAACTGGCTGAATTTTATCGCTCCCATCGTTTTTGCGGTTACTGTGGTCACGAGATGGTACCGAGTAAAACCGAGCTGGCCTGTTTGTGCCACCACTGCAAAGAACGTTATTACCCCCAAATTGCGCCCTGTATCATTGTGGCTATTCGTCGTGGAAGTGAGATTCTGCTGGCACAACATCAGCGCCATCGCGGTAACATGTACACCGTGCTAGCAGGGTTTGTTGAAGTCGGAGAAACGCTGGAACAGACTGTTGCTCGCGAAGTCATGGAAGAAAGCCAAATTCAGATTAAGAACCTGCGTTATATCACTTCTCAGCCCTGGCCTTTTCCCCATTCACTGATGATGGCTTTTATGGCCGATTATGCTGGTGGAGATATCAAGCACGATCCGAAAGAGTTACGTGATGCGGCCTGGTTTCGCTATGATCGTTTGCCCATTTTACCACCACCAGGAACGGTAGCTCGCCGCCTCATTGAGGATACTGTGGTGTTGTGTCGGGAATGGGATGAGAACGATCGTGTTACCATTCACTCACATCGTGATACGTCACTGCGATAAGCATCATAATGCCTAAAGGAAAATGACATGAGCTACCTGAAAAACGATCGCTATTTGCGGGCGTTGTTACGCCAACCTGTTGACGTCACGCCCGTATGGATGATGCGTCAGGCCGGGCGATATTTGCCAGAGTACAAACTAACGCGTGCACAGGCCGGTGATTTTATGGCTCTGTGTAAGAATGCTGAGCTGGCGTGTGAAGTCACATTACAACCTTTGCGGCGCTATTCTCTTGATGCGGCCATTTTGTTTTCCGATATCCTGACGATCCCTGATGCCATGGGCTTAGGGCTCTATTTTGAAGCGGGAGAGGGCCCTCGTTTCCGCTCTCCCATCGCATCTCATGCTGATGTCGTTAAATTACCCGTCCCCGATCCAGAACAAGAACTCGGCTATGTGATGAATGCGGTGCGGACGATTCGTAAAAGCCTCGCCGGTGAGGTGCCGTTGATTGGCTTCTCGGGTAGTCCATGGACGCTGGCGACCTATATGGTTGAAGGCGGCAGCAGCAAAGCGTTTACCGTCATCAAGAAAATGATGTTCGCTGAGCCTAAAACATTACATCTGCTGCTGGATAAACTGGCCGATAGCGTCATTCTTTATCTCAACGCGCAGATTCGTGCGGGCGCACAGGCTGTGATGGTCTTTGATACCTGGGGTGGGGTGCTGAGCGGACGTGACTACAAAGAATTCTCCCTTCGGTACATGCATAAGATTGTTGATGGTTTACTGCGTGAGAACGAAGGCCGACGTGTACCAGTGACGCTCTTTACCAAAGGCGGAGGGCAGTGGCTTGAAGCGATGGCAGAGACCGGCTGCGATGCGCTGGGCCTGGATTGGACGAGCGATATTGCCGATGCACGCCGTCGCGTGGGCGATAAAGTGGCGCTACAGGGAAATATGGATCCGTCGATGTTGTATGCCGATCCGGCACGGATCGAACAGGAAGTGGCGTCGATCCTTGCTGGGTTCGGTCAAGGCAATGGACATGTATTCAATCTGGGGCACGGCATTCATCAGGATGTGCCGCCGGAACATGCAGGCGTTTTTGTTGAAGCCGTCCATCGGTTGTCCCGCGCTTATCATGCGTGATCGACAGGAGGTGATGTGATTGATACGCAACGGCTGAGGGCCGAACAGCTAGCCCGCGCTTCTGATGTGATTCGGCACGACGATTTACCTTTTGAGCAGCCTGCGTTTATCGCGGGGGCGGACGTTGGTTTCGAGCAGGGAGGAGCGGTCACTCGCGCTGCGATTGTCATCATGCGATACCCCTCTTTGGAAATGATTGAGTATAAAATTGCGCGAATCGACACAACGATGCCCTACATCCCTGGTTTTCTTTCTTTTCGCGAATGTCCGGGGCTGCTTGCTGCATGGGAGTTGGTTGAACAGAAGCCGGATCTGCTATTTGTCGATGGGCATGGGGTTTCTCATCCTCGTCGCTTGGGGGTCGCGAGCCATTTTGGCTTGCTGGTGAATGTGCCAACGATTGGTGTGGCGAAAAGTCGTCTGTGTGGTCATTTTGATGCGTTGGCGGATGAGGTCGGCAGCCAGCAGCCTCTGTCGGATAAGGACGAGCAGATTGGTTGGGTTTGGCGCAGCAAAGCACGTTGTAACCCATTATTTGTGGCGACAGGGCACCGGGTTGGTATGGACAGTGCGCTACAGTGGGTGAAACGTTGTACTCGTGGTTATCGTTTACCTGAGCCAACACGCTGGGCGGATGCGGTCGCGTCCAATCGCCCGGCATTTTTGCGCTGGCAGCAACGGTAAATATTTTAGGAATTCAGGAATAGGGCACGGCGATAATTTCAGGTACACTGCCGCCCAACGCCTTTAATGAGCATAAAAATGTTACGTAATCCCATTCATTTGCGTTTGGAAAAGCTGGGAAGCTGGCAGCATGTCACGTTTATGGCATGTCTGTGTGAACGAATGTATCCCAATTATCATGAGTTTTGCCGCCAGACTGATTTTGGTGATGCGATGGTTTATCGTCGCATTCTCGACCTGGTGTGGGAAACGCTGGTGGTTAAAGATGCCAAGGTGAATTTTGATAGCCAGTTAGAAAAGCTGGAGGAAGCGGTTCCTGCATCTGATGATTTTGCCATTTACGGCGTCTACCCGGCGATAGATGCTTGTATTGCGCTGGGTGAGCTGATTCATTCGCGTTTAAGTGGTGAAACGCTAGAGCACGCGATTGCAATTAGCGAAGCCTCAATTCGCACGGTTGCCATGCTGGAAATGACACAGGCTGGCAGAGAAATGACGGACGAAGAGCTGAACACGTTGTCTGTGATTGAAGAAGAATGGGACATCCAATGGGAGATTTTTCGCCTGTTGGCGGCTTGCGAAGAACGCGATATCGAATTGATTAAAGGGTTGCGTTCCGATCTGCGTGAGGCGGGAAGTAGTAATATTGGGATAAATTTGCACCAATAACGCAATAAAACGTGATTTGAGGCCTGAAATGGCGTCTCTTAAGGCTTCACATCCGCACCCTGTCTGGTCTACATTTGGGGGGCGTAAAAAAAGTGGCTGTCGGTGCGTGTATGCAGGAGAGTGCTATTATTGCATATCCGTCGCACTCGATGCTTAGCAAGCGATAAACACACTGTAAGGATAACTTATGAATAAGACTCAACTGATTGATGTAATTGCGGACAAAGCTGATCTGTCAAAAGCACAAGCGAAAGTGGCATTGGAATCAACTCTGGCAGCAATTACTGAGTCTCTGAAAGAAGGTGATGCAGTACAATTAGTTGGCTTTGGTACGTTTAAAGTCAACCATCGTAATGAGCGCACTGGCCGCAACCCGCAAACTGGTAAAGAAATCAAAATTGCTGCTGCTAACGTGCCAGCATTTGTTGCAGGAAAGGCTCTGAAAGACGCTGTTAAATAAGATCATGTTGGTCAAGCGTTTAAGCAGGGGGGCGGTTGCGCCCCTTTTGCTTTTTTCTCGCCCACTGTGGGTTGCTGTGATAGGTATAGCGACCATTGCCTGTAGCAGCCACACAACACCTCCCTCAACGTTTGCCAGCGGTTATATCGCCGATCGTGGTGTTGTGCGCTTGTGGCGTAAGGATGACCCCCAACAAAACACCATTTCATTGATGACGGTTTACAGCCCGTTTCAAGGGCAAGGTACCGTTATTACACGTTACTCATACCAGCAGAAAAAAATACGAGAAGTCCAGAAAACCCATTTGGGAACAAAGAAGGATGAAACGCGTATACGATTTTCGGAAAGTGGTAGCGTGAGCTTTATGCAACGCCAATTAGCGGAACGCCGTGAGCTAATTCCTGATGACGATATCGCGTTGTATCAGTTCGATGCAAAAAGAATACTTGAGCTCAGTGATGTCCTACGAGCAGGAAATGTCTTGCTGAAACAAGGGAAGTGGCAAAATGGGGAAGCGACGACCTGTGATGGGAAAAACATGCGCCCAAATTTTGAACAGTCCTCACGAGAATGGATATATCAGCAAAATCAGCATACGACCGGGACGCTGAATATCGCGTGGCTGGAAGGGCCTGAAGGTGTTCAGTTGTTACTGGTGACACAAGAAAACGTTTGTCAGTGGGAACCCACAATAGGGTAGTGAGCGTATCACTTGTTCACCGCCCCGTTTTTGATATAAAAAACCCGGATTGCTCCGGGCTTGTCGTTGATTAATTTTGTTCACGTTCGATAGCGCGGTAGCCGATATCCCTTCGACAGAATACCCCTTGCCACTGAATACCAGCTGCGATTTCGTAAGCGCGTTGTTGCGCTTCAGCCACGGTATTACCCAATGCGGTGACGCACAGTACGCGGCCACCGTTGGTCACGACATTAATACCGTTTAGTTTGGTACCTGCATGGAAGACTTTGCCATCTTCGGCATCTTGCTGCAGTAAACCGGAAATCACATCGCCCGTGTTGTAGTCAGCCGGGTAGCCGCCTGCCGCTAATACTACACCCAGAGACGGACGTTCATCCCAGACAGAATCTTTCTGATCCAGCGTGCCGTCACAGGCTGCCAGACACAGTTCTACCAAATCGGAACGCAGACGCAGCATAATTGGCTGTGTTTCTGGATCGCCAAAACGGCAGTTGAACTCGATCACTTTTGGCTGACCATCGGCAGAAATCATCAGGCCAGCATACAGGAAACCGACGTAGGTATTTCCCTCGGCTGCCATGCCGTTGACGGTCGGCCAAATTACCTGATCCATCACTCGCTGGTGGATTTCATCGGTCACGACCGGAGCCGGAGAATAAGCACCCATGCCACCGGTATTCGGGCCCGTATCTTTATCCCCAACGCGTTTATGATCCTGACTGGTTGCCATCGGCAGCACATTCTTGCCATCCACCATTACGATGAAGCTGGCTTCTTCGCCATCAAGGAATTCTTCCACCACGATACGGTGTCCGGCATCGCCGAAGGCATTCCCCGCCAGCATATCCTGAATAGCGTTTTCCGCTTCTTCCAACGTCATGGCGACAATCACGCCTTTGCCAGCAGCTAACCCGTCGGCCTTGATGACGATTGGTGCGCCTTTGCTGCGGACATAGGCCAGTGCCGGTTCCACTTCGGTGAAGTTTTGGTATTCCGCTGATGGAATATTATGGCGTGCCAGAAAATCTTTAGTAAAAGCTTTCGAGCCTTCTAGCTGTGCTGCACCTTGCGTTGGACCAAAGATTTTTAGACCGGCGCTCTGAAATGCATCCACAACGCCGAGAACTAACGGCGTTTCCGGGCCAACGATGGTTAAATCGATGTGGTTTTCCTGCGCAAAAGTAACTAACGCTGGAATATCCGTTGCGGCGATATCGACGTTGGTCAGCGCGGGTTCAAGCGCGGTGCCAGCATTCCCCGGAGCAACATAAACACGTTTCGCCAGCGGCGACTGTGAGGCTTTCCAGGCCAGCGCGTGCTCGCGTCCGCCATTACCAATGATTAAAATGTTCATTTCGGTCTGCTCCAGAATTAATGGCGGAAATGGCGCATGTCGGTAAAGATCATCGCAATACCGTGTTCGTTAGCGGCGGCAATGACTTCATCATCACGAATCGATCCGCCCGGTTGGATCACGCAGGTGATGCCAACGGCAGCGGCAGCATCAATACCATCACGGAATGGGAAGAACGCATCAGATGCCATTGCTGAACCTTTTACTTCCAGCCCTTCATCACCCGCTTTGATACCGGCGATTTTCGCGGAGTAAACGCGGCTCATCTGACCGGCACCTATGCCGATGGTCATATTGTCACGTGCGTACACAATCGCATTGGATTTAACGAATTTAGCTACTTTCCAGCAGAAGAGCGAGTCGCGCAATTCCTGTTCGCTCGGCTGGCGTTCGGTCACGACACGCAACTGAGACGCATCGACCATGCCCAGATCGCGATCCTGTACCAGCAAGCCGCCGTTGACGCGTTTGAAATCCAGGCCAGCAATACGTTGCTGCCAGCTACCACTGGTCAGGACACGTACGTTTTGTTTGGCTGCGGTCACTTTCAGTGCGGCCTCGCTGGCAGATGGCGCAATAATCACTTCGACAAACTGACGGCTGATGATAGCCTGCGCCGTTTCTTCATCCAGTTCACGGTTGAAAGCGATAATGCCACCGAATGCAGATGTCGGGTCAGTTTTATAGGCGCGTTCGTAGGCATCAAGGATTGAGCTGCCAATTGCTACGCCGCATGGATTCGCATGTTTAACGATCACGCAGGCCGGTTCGGCAAATTCCTTCACACATTCCAGCGCCGCATCGGTATCGGCGATGTTGTTATAAGACAGCGCTTTGCCTTGTAACTGCGTCGCGGTGGCGACAGAAGCCTCGTGAATATTCTCTTCTATATAGAAGGCAGCTTGCTGATGGCTGTTCTCTCCGTAGCGCATGTCCTGCTTTTTGATGTAGTTCAGGTTCAATGTGCGTGGGAAGTGGCCCGATGGTTTATCGGTATCACCGTGGTAAGGCGGAACCAGAGCACCAAAGTAGTTGGCAATCATACTGTCGTAAGCGGCAGTGTGTTCGAATGCTTTAATGGCTAAATCGAAACGGGTTTCGTAGGTCAGTGAACCGTCGTTAGCGTCGATTTCATTAATGATGGCGCTGTAGTCGCTGCTCTTGACTACGATAGCCACATCTTTATGGTTCTTGGCGGCAGAACGAACCATCGTCGGGCCACCGATATCAATATTCTCGACCGCATCTTCTAGCGTACAGTTCTCACGGGCGACGGTTTGGGCAAACGGATACAGGTTGACCACGACGATATCAATCGGTTTGATGTCGTGTTGCGCCATGATCGCGCCATCTTGATCGCGTCGACCTAAAATGCCGCCATGTACTTTCGGGTGCAGAGTCTTTACACGCCCATCCATCATTTCTGGGAAGCCAGTGTAGTCAGAGACCTCAGTGACAGCCAAGCCAGCATCAGCCAGCAAACGGGCGGTTCCACCCGTTGAAAGAAGCTCGACGCCACGGTGGGACAGAGCTTGGGCAAATTCGACAATACCTGCTTTGTCAGAAACGCTGAGCAGAGCGCGGCGAATTGGACGGCGTTGTTGCATGATTATGTTATCCCCTGAATTTGGGTAGTCATTAAAGAACGGTATGTGAATATCGTCTTTGTCAGAGCAATAATTGCGGAATAAAGAGAAATATTCAGTTAGCGTTCGCAAAAATACGACGATCTTGAACGGGGTGAATTGTAGCGAAAACGTTTGCGTGATGCTCGTCAATTTTTGAATAGAATGCTTCCTGTGGATAAGTTTGTGCAAAAATAGGTATAAAACGGGGTTTTGCTGTGGAATGCAGCAAACAATCATTTTTCTTTAAAATACCTATTGCGGCCTGCGGAGAAGTCCCTATAATGCGCCTCCACTGACACGGCAACAGCGATTCGCAGTTGTGGTGAACAG
>NZ_JBJYIN010000026.1:0-37195 GCF_046237015.1 Pectobacterium hainanensis | reverse complement strand
TGAAAACCAGAACCTCGCTTAGGGCTGTGTCCACATTACGTGGGTAGGATCATAGAACCGACCGTGATGGATGCATGTGTTCCTCCTTAATTTAGGAAACAAAAAAGCCGCTGGTTAGGCGGCTCGGTTATTCGTCATCATTAGCATATTCGTGCTGATCGTTTAAATCCCGTGGAAAAGGATGCTAAACCTCCCTAACCTGTAGCATGGCGTCAGCTAATGCGTATGCATTTTCAGCTGCGGCATTAGCACATCCAGATACTACCGGATGAACTGCATCAACTCCGTAGGATGATAGCCATCCCTGCATCGCTTTTGCCGCAAAATAATCGCGCAGCGTCATACCAGGGAACTGATAAAGATAATTGTCTCCTGTTTGATATCTGTGCTCTTTGCCACTGATGGGGTTAAGTTGAGTTTCAACCGGAAATGCTGGACCTCCTGTTTGTTTGCTCATGCGTCACCATCCTTATTTGTACCGCTGAGTATATTGATTTCATTGGTTATATGATTTGGCATATCTTTCTCCAGACAATAAAAAACCTCGCATTTGCGAGGCTGGGAGAGCGATAAATAGAATTTATTTATCCATATGTTTGCTTATGGCTTTTCGGATGGTTTCCTCTGATGGTCGCTCTCCTCTGTAGGCGATCAAACCATCGTATTCCCCAATGCTTATATGTTCTGCTGTAAAAAGTTCAAATTTTGCTGACTCTATTTTATCGTCAGAATCAACATTCCTATGCCTAACCATACTGTCAGGAAAGTATTTAAAGGTAGTAGACATAAGATGTCCATCGACGTACTTCCCATCATATTCTTCTACGCCAACAATAAGTGCCTTTTCCATATTAATTCCTGCGTTATTTAGTGTAGCGTTTAGTATAGATGTTATTTTTCAGATGGATTTATTTACTCTGTATAAGTGTTAATGGTCGATGCATGTGTTCATCCTTAATTTAGACAATAAAAAACCCGCACTTGGCGGGTTCGATTAGATTGATGTTGTTACTTTTTGTTTGCTTCAGCCATTTGCTGATAACGCGGATCGTTTGCCCCCGGTAGGGTTTTACTAACTTCCCTGTAGTAGGCTAATCGATCACGGAAATACTCACGATATTTTTCTGGCTGTTCGGCCTCAACTTGTGCTGGAACTACAGGCATGTTTAGCCGTTCTTTATATGCGACACCACTTGCGGCAAGGTCAACGTTAACTTTGTCGCGTTCTTCTTGTGATAAATCACCGAGATTATATGACATAGCTATCCTCCTAAGCGGAGTATAGCTGGTTGTCACCCTCATTGGTGAGGGTGACATTCTTGAGTTGTTCGGCTTTACAGGATGACTGGAGCAAAGTTCTGAGTGCGTGACGCGGCACAGCAGCCCATTGCAGCGTGATATTAGGGATGTCTGCATACTCACTCGGCAGAGTGTTCTCAATTTTATCCAGAGCGTCGGAAAGCTTTACAAAAGAGTCGTTCGGGACAACGTGGCACATCTCTCCATCGACTTCCTGATTACATGCATCATCAGCAAGCTCAAACGCGGCTCCACAAACACTGAGTAACATCTCAATAACGAGTTGATGTTCGGCTGTTACGACATTATCCGGCATAGCTGGCTGAACGGGCGAAGACCGGAACATGGCGGCGCGGAGAATGTCTCGCGCAAACAGCCGCAGGCGTTCCCGCTTATCGGCAATGACGTAAGCAAGGTTTCCGCGCGAGTCGAGCACTGCATCAATCTGCTCGTCTGTTAGTGTCAGCTCATCCGATACAATCTGGATTGCGGCTGGTGGAACGGGGCGGGAATATACGGCTACGTCTGTATCCAGCAGGCGAACTGGAGAGAGGATTTCAATTCCACCATCTGTCGCAACCCCGTTGATAAACCCAAGCGGCTCTTGCTTCTCCAGCTCTGCCAGTTGTGTTTCTGCCGTGACGAGACGATCAATGATTGCTACTGCAACGTCACAGCCAAAACCTTGTCGAAAATTTCGCTCGATATATTCATCATGCTTCGCGTTAGCGTATTGTGTTGCTAATTCGCGTAGATGTTTCAGATTTTCATTAGTCAAGGTCGTCATGTTTATTTGACCTCTAACCCGTCTTTGTCTACGTATCGAACCGAGGGATAGCCCGTGGTGAGTAGCTCCACGTTGCCACACGTGCATTCGTACTTATATTTTGGGGGACTACTCAGGAGTAACTGTGAATGCCGCAGTTCCTTGCCGCATTTATCGCAGTACAGTCGAAGTAGCCT
Organism: Pectobacterium hainanensis; assembly: GCF_046237015.1. NCBI lineage: Bacteria > Pseudomonadati > Pseudomonadota > Gammaproteobacteria > Enterobacterales > Pectobacteriaceae > Pectobacterium > Pectobacterium hainanensis. The sequence continues at coordinate 34,933 of NZ_JBJYIN010000026.1, read as the reverse complement.
GGTCGTAACTGGTTCAGCTTTAATTGCCATTGGTCAGTCCTTAACAAGTTGATTTTATTTGTCGAAAAGTCAGGAATATGTCGATTGCCTTTTCCGCGACTTTCTTGTTTCTGTAATGCTCAATTCCCCATACTATGGCGTAGCAAATCCACAGGTAGTGGAAGCTAGGCCGTTGTTGGCATGCGTCACACGTCAAATCATAGGTGCTAACATCATCCGGAAAGAACGCGTCTTGGATGGAGTGTATGGCGTCGGATTCTTTCCGGAAGCCGTTGCCGGTGACTTCTCTCACGGCATCCTCAGCACGCTCTCGATCGTCTTCGTCTTCGCAGTTGCTGAGATATTCTGTCAGCCACTCTTTGATGGATTTATCGAAATGGTCACCGTCGAATTCATAACATGGGCTTTCCCGCCGACTGTGACCGGCTCCGGCTTCAAACTTTTCAGCCCAATACCCCGGATTGATTAAAAAACTCTCGCACCGACCAAAATGCGGCGCTGTGAAAAACTCGAACATGTCGGCCAATCGGCTGAACGTCCATGTTCCCATGTCGCCAGTGACGCACAAATATCCCGGCCATGTGACTAGATCGAAGCGGTAACTGTTCGCGCCGGGCATGGAAAACTTTAGGTGCCGGTAAATACCGTCGTCTCTATGAATGGTCATTACATGTTTCCGCGTATCGTTGATGAAACGCGTCATAGCGTCTTTGTGTTGCATGTTTTTTCCTCACAAAAAAAGACGCTCATGGCGTCCATATTGGAAATGGATATTTCTAAATTCGACGAAATTCGATTACCCAGCACCATGGATTGGCTTGCCAGCTACCTTCTCCGTAAATCGATTCCCATAAATCCCGATACCAGAGGAACGGATCGTACTCACCACCATCAGTGGCTCGTTCCGCTGGGTATCCTTCAGAAATAATCCCATCACGTGGGATGTGTTTAAGGCGCTCCACGCGCACGTCGGTGATTTCCAGCGTGATTCTGGACGCCCAGCGCGGCATGTGGATCGACGGCGTCCATTTTTGTGATGATTGCTTAGTGCATACATCAACAGGGACGGTGCGAGTTGACTCAGTGAAACTATTTCGCTCGCTGGCCTTGTACATCAGGCGTGCAACATCGGTAGCCTTTCCCATAACCCTGAATGCCTCACGCACCCACAGACGATCGCCAACCTCTCCGTATGGGCATTTAGCCGGATGCGTTCGATCATTCCAGCACCCCATTCCACCGCGCGAACGCAACACGTATCCGCTTGAAGGGACGCCCGTACAGTAATGACCGAGTTGAAGCCCAGTGAAATTTAGGTTTAACCCCTTTTCACGCGGCTTAAACGTTACCGCTCTTCGTGTCTGCGTTTTGCTCCCGTCAATAATTGACCGAACCATTTCGCCGTTAAAAATTATCCCGCGCTCTTTCATCGCTGGACTCCTTAGTCGTTATTGGTTTAATGCTATCGAGCAACAGACGACGCCGAAACTGTGGCGCTCCCCAGCGCTTTCCGGTCAATTTGTCATAAGATTCATTACGGCCTACCACCCATGACGATTTTGTTTCATGGAGTTTCAGGCGTTTCTTGCCCTCGCGAGTAATAATGATCCCAGTGTGAGTTTTGCAGTGCTCTTTCACTCAACCCTCCTTACCCAGACGCCCCAAAATCACCGCCTTTGACGGCAGCGGTAATTGCTGTGCTAATTGCCATTGCTTACGCTGAGTTTGTGTCTTATGCGCTAATAGTTTGCGGATATCACCAAGCGGAATACTGGTATCTTTGGCGATGACATTTTCGTTAATGCCGCGACGGTGGAGTTGGTAAACTGACAGCATGATATTGGCAGAGTAACAGCGCCTAGCTCCAATTCGTGGTGTTGCGGGGGATGCTATGGGAAACCTGCTACCAACATAAATAGGCTTTGGTTCCGGCTTATACGGTTTACCAGTGTGTATTGAAGAACGGACACGCATTCTGTGAAGGATGACTTCTGTCCAATCACAATGATCATCTTCAGCTTTAAACAACACGCCAACAGGGTTCAATTCTTCCATATCAAGCAGCCTCGCTATGTTTTTGTGCTGTTTCCCAATCTTTCACCAATCCCATGCACTTGGCGTGAACTTGTCTGGCTGTTGCGATCCCGAAACCTTTGACATGCTCGGCCAGCATGTCCGGTGTTCTACGCGCCACGTCAAACAGAGAATGAACACCGGAGGCACTGAGCAACTCACGCTGTTGCTCTTTCAGGGGTAAGGTTTCAATCAGGATTGATTCAGCCCATTCTGCTCGGCGAACCAGGTGAGGGTGTGTTTCTTCTAACAGTTCACGGATGCGAGCTGTAACGGCTTCATTCAAACCGTCAGGCCATGCCTCTTTGAAATTGTCTACAGTGGGATAGATTGGGATGGCCCAATCCGTTACAGAGACAATCATGCAGATACCAATGGTGCTGCGTATCTCAATATGCCATTCGATATCATTCAGGACTTTTACGTCATACTCTGGGGAGTAGAGTTTTAGTCCGAATTGGAAGGTGTAGAAGTAAAACTGGACGCCGTTTGCTGCCTGCCAGTAGCGTGGATCTACATTGCCATCGGCACGTTGTAAACGGGCTTGCAGGTCACCTACATGGTCATTTAACTCATTGTTGATCAGGACCATACTGGATAGTTTGCTGGTTTTATCGGCCAGTTCTTTTTTAACGCGCCGAATTTCAGCCAGTTGCTGGTTACGCAGTGTGCGACTATCTTCCAGCTCGGTTTTTACCCGTACCAACTGGGTTTTCAGTCGTTCAGGATTTAGTGACTTCAGCCGGTTGACCTCATCGGCTAATACTCGTTGATCGGACAATGACAATTTGTATTTGGCGTTGACGTTATCGTATTGGGCGGTAGCTTCCGCTGCTGCCAACTCCGCATTTTCGATGCGTTCCTGAACCTGAGTCAAAGCCAGTTCTTTGGTTGTCAGCGTGTTTTCTGCTGTTTCCAGACGGTCCAGTAAAGCATTGTATTCGTCGGTTTCAACATTGATCTGCTCAATGCACAGGGCCTGTGCTTGGTTTAATAAAACACCCGCACTTTCAACGGATCGTTGTGCTATGCCGCTGGTTTGTTCAATGGCTAAATCCAACTGCGCCCGAACGGGGCGCAGGGAAGATTCCAACACGTCAGCGACGGTTGTAGTGGTGGTCATAAAGTGATTCCTGAGTGGTGAGGGGCTTAGTTGGCCTTAGATTGGACAGACTGGATGTGTTGCAACAATGCGGCACAGATGCGCGAGAAATCGCTCTCGTGGTAGAGCTTCGCGGTTTTGTCCGTGACAGCATGAACAATGCCCAGACGAGCTAAACCGTCTACAGTGAGGGAAATCGGTGATAAACGATCGTTGATTTGCCCCAAACGCAAGGTAGGCAGTTCTGGTGCGTTATCCTGCGTGGGGTGCTGGATGCTTTTTACCGCCTGTGCAAGTAACTGCGGCGCGGTGGTTGTCACGCTCTTGGTTTCATGGACGAGTGGCTGTTCCTGCTGTTGGCGCTGTTCTGCCTCCAGCCGTGCCGCTTCTTCCAGACGAATTCGCTCACGCTCGGCTTCCAGTCTGGCTTCTTCTGCCTTCTTATGCGCGTCGATGCGTGCAGTTACCGCTAGTTTGAAGTCATCGAACGGTTTGGTTGTCAGTTGCTGCAGGTCCGGCAGTAGCGAGCGATAGTCGGAGGCGTTAGCATCAATCCAGGTCAACTTCGTGCGCAGGTCTGCGGCCTGTTGGTCAGCGGTAATTTTGCCATTCGCCAGCGCCGTGTCGATCTTGTCCTGAATGCTCGACATGGTTTTCAGTCCTTTGATGGCACCTGCAAAATCAGGCATGGTGATATCAAGGCGTACAGCTTTGATTTCTTGCTGTAGTTCGGCGACATGAGCAGTAAACGACTGACGAGCTGCGACCACTTTTTCCGAACGTCGGCGCTCTTTTTCATTGGCGAGCAATTTCTCGGCCATAAGTCGGTTATCGCGTACCAGTTTGGCGAGCATATCTTTCTGACGTTTCGCCTCATCAACGCTCCGGATTTGCGCCAGCATCATTGTTTCAGCGGCATTCAATGTGTCTTCTGCCTTTTTCATCGCCTTGATTTGCAAGTCGAGATCGGCGAAGTCCTGATCGGTCTGCGGTTCACGGATCAGTTTATTTTCAAGGAAGTCGCGTAACGCCACCTCGAAAATTTTGAAGTTTTCACGTACTTCAATCTGGCCGTTAACTTGCACTGTCACCGCCGGTAAATCCTGTACCGGTTCGGCGACTACGGACAAAGGCGATTCGGGCGGCACGTAGGTGACCAAATCTCGTTCGAATTGTGCCCAGCCTGCCAGCAGTTTTTCAATACGGCCAGACACTGGGCGATATTCCAGCATGTAGAAGTTTTCTTCTGTGCCGTCGGAACAAACGAACAGCGCTCGCTCGGCACCAGTGACATAAAGCTGTTGTTCTAACTGCCAATAATAATGCGGTGATAACTCGTCGGACTCGATCATAGCAACCACGTCCTTATTGAACAGCTTATGCTCGAATACGGTAGTTTCTGCCATATCGATGCCATCCACTGAGGCCAGCAGATTGTCGCGAGTAGCGACAATTGGGAACAAGTCTTCACCAAGACGCTCTTCCAGAATGGTACGTGCTCTTGCTTCAGTTTCGTGCCCGGCATCGAATAGGCGCTGTGTTGCGGCGTCAACCTCTGGCGCAATGCCAGTAGCTTTCAGGTTCAAAAGGGTGTTACGTGTCTGGTATTTGCTTTCACCCATGCACGCTGGTGCTTCGCTGGCGGTGAAATACTTAGTGCGCAGATCCAGCCATTCGGCTGAGCCTTGCTGACATTCATGAATTGTGTGCATGGATTGGCTCCAAATCGCGTATTGCGAGTTTTTGATCTTCGGAAAGGGTGTATTTACTAGCAGTCATGGCAATAATCTGATCGGCGGTTTTCTTGCCGTTTTCCATCATTGACTGCCACTGCGGCAGATATTCATTGAAACGATCATTCGGATAGTGGGGTAACGCCGCTGGCGCGGTAGTTGTCGCCTTGGGTGTCACATCTTTGGCGTTATCGAACGCGCCAATTTCCAGATCTTTTCCTTCCATTTCTTCGGCGGTCGGCTGTTGGCCAATTTCAGGCCATGCTTTACGTAGCGCCTGTGACTCACTGCACTTGGATATCTGGCCGTATGGACGCTTCTTCCACATCGAATTTGGTGCTCGGGTATCGCGGCCTGCAGTGGCGTAGTTTTCCAGCCAGTATTCTTTCGCACTGAATTCGACAAGATTGCCGTCTGACAGGCGCTTGTAGACGGTATATTTGCACCATTGCGGGAACGTGATTTCCACGTTGTCGAGCGTCATCGTTACATCAGGTCCGAATTCTGGCTCCTTGGCTCCAGCGTAACTGCCAGAACGGTCGGCCTGAATGCGGTATAAGCCGACGCCAGGCATTACCACATCACGCCATTCTTTTTTACCGGTTTTGGCGTCATTGACGCTCATTGGCACCAGATGGACGGGCTTCATCAATGGATCGAGACTGCGAGCTTTGCAGTAGCTCACAGCCATAATGATGGAATCATCTTTTGCGCCGGGATAAATACTATTTTTCAGCGCGTTCCAGGTGGGCTCATCAATGCCGAGATTTGATACCTCCATCGGCAATGTTGGCGTAGTTAAAGAGTTGGTCATGGTCAGTCCTTATTACAAAATCAACGATAAGGCGGAAAGCGCGGCAAGGGTGACAATAATTGGGAATGCCACTCCATGTTTCTGCTGCGGATAGTGGTGAATATTGTGGCTACCGACGCGATGGCGGTACTGGATATGTTTAACGGAACTTGCTGGCATGGTATGCTCCTTAGCGATCGGGTTGGTCCCCGATCAACTGCTGATGATCTTTATGGTCATTGGTCAGTCCTTATGGTCATGCGGTTTGGTCGCCGCTGACCGGGATAGCCCCAGTGCAAACTGGGGCTTTTCTCTTTCTGGGGTAGGGAAGTCAATCAGGGGTATCGTGCAACTCTGGTTCGTGCGCAGAAGCTAATTCCATTGCGCGTTCAACCATTGCCGCTCGCATAAAAATCTCTTCTTGTACATCGTCCAGATACTTATCCATCCGGGGTGATTCAGTTAGCGCTGATACAGGGTTAGGATCGGTCCCAGCGACGACACAGCGGTTTTTTACCAACGTTTTCACGTTATCGGTAAATGTTGAAAAGCGACGCATAAAAGCGATGCGTTGCTTTAATACCTGCTGTTCTTCCGGCTTGGACGCATATTTGCGTTCGTATTCCTCCAATGTCTCTTCAACCATTCGCTGATAGTTATATCCGCTCACGATAAACCTCTCTGTTATTGCTCAATAGGCTTACTCATGCGCCCGATACGCAGGCGCATGATTACTCTTCTGACTTTTCTTCATTGATACGTTGATAAGGGAAGCGGTCAGTGTGAGGTTTGATGTTGCGGTAGAAATGGCTACCTACAGAGTCTGCGCCAGAGAACGCGGCAAAATCGTCGGCACTGACATTGCTGTAGTGATACAAACTGCCCGGCTCGTTGTTGCGTCCGTTAAAACGAATAGCCAGTGTGTTGGTCGCTGCATCGTGGCCGATGCTATGGATCTGGGATGATTTAACGGGTGTCATTACGATTGGCATTGGTTAGTCCTCTTAGTTTAAGTACATAGTTCATGCAGTAGGTCGGACTGCATTCTTTCCAAAATTGTTTGTGCTGCATTTTCTGGCTGGGTGGGTAGTAACAAACGGTTCCCTGCGGGGTGCGAAAAATCAGGGTGTTATTCCCATCCTCCAGTTCAACGCCGTTTCTGATAAAAAAGGCTTTTATCCGTTCGTGGGCTCCGTCACGGGCTTTGCGGCGCCGTTCTTTTAGGAAGGGTTTAAGATCTCTGTAGTAATCACCTACATCACCCATGCTGCTCTCTCACTTTTCGCATGAAATCGCTATCTGGCGCGGGTGGCCCCAGCATTTCCCCGTTACCTAAATAGTCTGGATTCATGTATTGCTCATGGAAGATGTATGCCGCTTCTTGGCAATTTGGGCAGTAGCTACTGCCGTGCTTATTGGTCCCGCACATTTCACAATGTTTGCTCATCGGTTTTACCTTCAAATTTGGTGCCGCAGAATGGGCAGAAGTTAATTGCGATATTTGAGTCGCCGTTAGTACAGCGCTGTTCCGGCTCTCCATTCTTTTTGCGCTTGCGGTAACGAAAGCGGTAACCAAGCATGACATTGCAGAAATCCCCCTTAGCGAGGATGAATACACGATTGTCAAAGTCGGATTCTTCAACCTCAGCACAGTTGTCGGCAACAGCCTCACGCAAGCGTTTATCCATAGCTTTCTGTGTTTCTTGAAAACATTTGCAAGCCATCTGAATCACCTTGTTTTAGTAATAAAAAAAGCCGCATATAGCGGCGTTGTTCCCTGTGTTGGCGAATAATTAATTTGGTTCTCGTGGCTTATAGTTGAATCGATGCCACCCATCTGTTAATTCAATTTCATGGTAGCTTTCGCGCCGTTCTGCAAAGTTCAACTCTACGGCCAGCGCGTGAAGTTCATGCCTACGTTTAATGTTTTCCATCCCAATCCAATCAGCATCAGCGGCACGTTTTTGGCACTGTTTTGGCGTCATGTCCCGAAAGTCCATAGCGCTTAATTTGCTGAGTCGGTTAAGGTCAGCTTTCATGTTGCGTAAAACTGAAATCATTGAATCAATTTTGGCAATGTCATTTCCCACTTTTACCTCTCTCTGATCGCTCTCTGCGACCAGATAACCACTCACACAGATAAAAAATGGTCGCAACAACGACTGACAACCCGGCAAGGATTGCTAGTGAAAGAAGTATTTCCATAGCGAACCTCCTACGACAGGCGAAAAAAAAGCTCACCGAAGTGAGCTTGATTGATGTTTTTTAATAAACGCCTCGGGGAATAGTGCTACTGCCGCGCATTTTCTGGCGACCGACTGCCGAGTAACCAACGTAACGATCCGGATCGCTACCGTCATTACCTGAGCGTGATTTTTTACGTGGGGCAGGGAGATCAGGCATCGGTTTACAACGAACCGCTACCAGAATTGCTTTTGTTACGCGGTCACTTTTATGCTTAGTGATACGCTCAAGATTTTCCATGTGCTGCTTGGTCATAGCAGAACGTTTCTTACGTGGTTTGGTCATGGGTCAGTCCTTATTGCTTGGTTTGCTTTGGTGGTGTGGTGGCCGGTACTGAGCTCCGGCATTGCGGTTTCCCCGTAGCGTGTGGACGCAACCTACCGCCAAAGATTACCAGAATTTCACTGGTAGTAGATACCTACGCGAGATTTGCGTATCAGCCTACGCATTCACCACACCCCAAAGAAAACTATGTATCTGACAAGTATGCTGTTATGGCACCGACGCGCTACCGTCACTTACTTCCCGCCGCTCTGTTTTTGTATTGGTCACCAGTTGCTGTGACTCAGCCGATTCACGGGTCTTTGCGTCGGCCGGCGCTGCACCTCGCTTGAGGACGCCACAACGGAAAGAACACTATCTCCGGTTCGCTCGCCAGCCTTCGCAAAGAAGCAGCCGTCCCCTAAATGCTCTTACCTGTTGTTCACTTCGCCACACTCCGCAGTGGCCGCGCTCATGCCCTTGAGTCGTATGCCGCCCTATGGCCGCCCATAACCAGTTCAGGATTGGCTTTCCCGATGCTTCTCCGGCGCTACTTCTATTCATTAACCCTAACCAGATGCGAAGCTGGCTCACTACTTGAGACTCGGGGCAGCATCATTACTGCTGCATTGGCACTACTTGCCGCGGTCTATCCGCGCTGTTACTTCATCTTTGTATCCTCCAATGTTAGTAACGCTCATGTTTAGCCGTAGCCGTCGCACCGGTACATGCAGACCGTTGGTGTGTGCAACTTAACCTGATTTTTAAAGAGCGTATCCGCTTGGGATGATTAAAAGGTACAACTATACCGGTACTTTTGCAATGATAATTTCGGTAAAGTTTCGGTATTTATTTATTTGGTTGATTTTTAAGCAAAAAAAAAGCAGCCTTGATGGCTGCTGTGCGATTCAGGTATGGACTCAATCCACTGGCATAAGGGGAACAATGACGGAAAACATTCTATCCGTTACTTCTCTGTTAAAACTTGGTATTGGCTGTAGGCATAAAAACAAAGCTCTACTACCTAAAAACAGCACATAATCAATCGCTTTAATATTTAAAGTGTAATTATCTAATTTTGAAAGAAAACTTTCTTTCTCTTGTTCACTCATATTAATGAAATTATCAATGGATTTGTATTTATCGATAAATATTTTATATGTATTATAAAAACCCCTAGCGAAAACAATTTTCCCTGTCTCTTCAAGACTGTTCAATTCATCAATGATGTTTATATATTCACGGCATTGCGTCATGATTATATCGTCTATATGATCAAGGTTGTTTTCTCGATTTTTTTTATCTCCGTAGTTAGGCAGAGATATTACGTGGTCAATGAAATGTGCCTCTGTATTATATGGACCATCGCCAAGGTTAAAGCGCTCTCTATCATGCGTAACCTTAATTAGCATTGTTGTACCAGGTTCCACTGATGGTTCAAGAAAGTATACCCTTGGTGGCTTAGTTATCGACTGATCAAATAGTAGACCTACAAAACTAGGACATATAGCCTTACCATTATTGATGGTGAATATCCCGGCTACTTCTGAAAAATCGAATAATAAAAATAGCTCATTAGTTCTCGCTCGAATGAATTTCGCTTTTATCATGGATAGGGATTCTAGCGGAGTTGTTTCCCATTCACTAAAATGACTTGAACTAAACACTCTAGCTCTAAGGCTTTTAGTTGGATCTTGGTAAAAAGTTTCCGCAAAAGTTTTTGGGTTACTTTTACTAAGATTAAGCATATTTCCATAACAAAAAGAAAGAATGGCTGCGCAGATATCATCTCTTGAGCGCTTTTTTCCTTTAAACAAATCAGACAGAAATGACACAGTATATTCCTTTATACGGTTTTCACATGGCAAATAACGGTTCCGATTAACTCACATTCACCATTAACCTTTAAAAATCTCGCTTCAGGGGGATAATCAGGATTTAAGGCTTTAAGATAATGCTGCCCATCCATTACCTGCAACTGTTTAAAGGTGGCTTCAAAGTTGCCATTAAGTCGAGCAATCACATATTTCCCGCTTGGTGGATCAATTAATTCAGGGTCAACATAAATGATGTCCCCAGGCTCAAACCTTGGGAGCATGGACTCCCCCTCAATTTTCAGTGCGAATGAATGTTGGCTGCATTTCACTGGGCAGGGGTAGTATAAATAGTCTTCTCTTGGGAGAAGTGTTGCTTCTGTAAATGAACCTGCCTGTACCCAACTAATCAATGGAACTTCCCTTGTTAAAACGTCTACCGGTGTTGCGTTGTCTATCACAAGATCAGGTATCACCAGTTCCTTATCACCCTTTCCTGAAACGAGCCAGTTCGGGTTTACCTTTAAAGCCTTGGCTAATGAAAAAAGATTATCCGCTCGGGGCTTTTGTGTAGCACCAAGCTCAATTTTACTGATCGCCATTCGTGTTACCCCAGCCTTATCTGCAAGCGTTTCTTGCGTCATGCCAAGTTCTTCACGTCGCGCTAACAAGCGCTCACCGAGAGTTTCATATTTATTCATAGGTATAAAAGTAACTCAACTTAAATAAACTTTGCTATCGGTATAGTTTCGGTATAAATTTGCTGTATCGGTATAACTATACCTTTGCAATGAATAGGAAGAATCATGGAAAACAGCGTTAAAGCAATACGCCTCAGAGAGCGTATTGAGGCTGCCGAAAAGGTTATTAGGCACTTTGATAGCCCTTACCAGGCAGCCACTGCACTGGAGTGCTCTTATGAGGCAATAAAAACCTATCGGAAGAGAGGATTGCCTGAAAAGGTCGCTTTACTCTGCCACATGTCTACGGACATTCCATATACCTACAACCCCATGGACTACGGGCGCAACCCCGAAAACCTAAACCTGGTTCTGACCAAACCAGTTAAGTAATTACGTTAAGGACTAACCAATGACCACAATACGTCAACCTGCCGCACCAACGGCAGGGGCCGCGATCGCTTCTGGCGTTCGCAAGGAATTACTTTCCCGCAAGAAAGTGGGCAAGGCTGGCTTACCGTTCCACGTGGTGCGCGAAGACCAGATCAAAACCCGCTGGACGGAAAGCGAAATTGTCACCATCAAAAGCGTGGCTGGCGCCATGTCATCTAATCCCGCCGTTGAAACCAATACCGCCGCGATCCGTGGCTTTCTGGCGATGTTCACCGAATCACCGGAAATGCTGGCCCATGTGCATCAAGAGCTCACCGCTGCTGGTTTGCCTATCCCTGATTGGTTGCTTCCGTTGCTTCCGTTACTAGGAGACATGCCGAAATGAAACAGAAGATGAGCACAACAGAGTCTGTTGACCTGATCGCCGAGATTGTCGGTAAAAAGCTGGATCTCGCTGGGGATGAGACCCGGCGTTTAGCAATCACAGGGGCTTTGTCTGGTACGACGCTGGCGTTTTATTCCCGTCAACAGCCTCCTGCAGATACGCATACGGCAGGCAACCATGACATACGTTCAGCCTCTTAACCGACGTTATCGAGATCAACGCGGCGTGATTGTGCATGTGACGGGATATGACCGAGCCAACAAGCAGGTGATTTTTATGCGTGATGGTTATCCGCACCCATGCAGCCAGCCGCTGTGGAAAGTCCAAAAATATTATACGGAGGTCAAATGAGCAGTAAGTTACTCGGCCACGTATGGGAAGCGTGTGCCGCATCAGGAATCAAAGGCACAAAACTTTTGATTATGGCGCGTTTGGCTGATTACTCGAATGATGATGGTATCAGCTACCCCAGCGTGGAAACGATAGCCCGACAGTTGGGCGCAGGGGAAAGTACCATCCGTGGCGCAATGGCGGAACTGGAAGAAGCTGGTTGGTTGTACCGTGAAGGTCGTCGTAAAGGTAACCGAAATTCCTCCAATTTGTATTATCTGAATGCTGAACTATTGGAAGAGATTGCCTTACAGGAAATAGCCAAAGTTAAAGCGGCTAGATTGGCTAAACGGGTATCAAATTCTCACCCTCCAGAATCTGACGGTTCAGAATCTGACCCTCTGAAATCTGGAGGTTCAAATGGTTTTCACCCTCCAGAATCTGGCGCAAAAGGGAGTTTTCACCCTCCAGAATCTGGAGGCGATCCACAAGTAAATTCAAAACATGATCCACAAGTAAATTCAAAACATGATCCACAAGTAAATTCAAAACATGAACAGCAAGATCCGCCTGCGCGAAAAATCGCGCTGAAATCACTGTTGGCTGAATTCGATTTTTCAGCGTTCCCGACACTACCCAGCGATCAGGTCTGGGGCGATTACGTGAAACACCGTAAAGCCAAACGCGCCCCGATTACACAAACCGTGGTGAATATTCTCGGCCAAGAGCTGACGAAAGCAGCCAATGCTGGTTGGACGGTTGATCAAGCACTGGGCGAAGCGATGGCGGCTGGATGGCAGGGGCTGAAATTCGAATGGTTGGCGAATCGTACTCAACCTGTTCGTGGCACCGTGGCCTTGAACAAGCAGGAAGCGCTTGAAGCCCGTAACGCGCAGATATTCGAAGAGTGGCTTGAGGAAGAGGCTCGGGCAATGGACAGCAAGGGGAGTTCTGATGGTGCCTACTGACAAGACTACGGAGCTGTCCGTAAAACGGGAGTTTGCCGAACTCATGCAGGCGACACTTTCGGTGTATGGCAAAGACTCTTCCAAACCTGTGATCCGCTTGTACTGGAACGCGATTGGCTCGTTTGATATTTCGCTGATCCGCAAAGCCTTAAGCCTGTGGATTACCGATCCGGAGCAGGGCAGATTTGCCCCAAAGCCAGCCGATATTATTCGTAATATTCAGGGGATAACAGGCCGTCCGTCATGGCTCAGTGCAAACGAAGCATGGGCAATGGCACTGCCAGCGCAGGATGAGACTAATACGCTGATCTGGACGGAAGAGATCAAGCAAGCGTGGGCTATCGCCGAGCCCATCTTTAAAGACGGCGACCGCGTTGGCGCACGGATGGCGTTTATCGCTGCCTATGACCGATTAGTCGCAACTGCTCAGTCTTCTGGCGTATTACCCCAATGGACGGTTTCGGAAGGTTGGGACAAAGATAAGGTGAAAGGCGCTGTAGAGCACGCGGTTAACGCAGGGTTACTACCCGCACCGGATGCCACGCGATATTTATCCCCACCCGCCAGCTTGCCGCCGCCAAAGGTGGACAGAGGAAAACGGGACGCAATGCTGACAAAGATTCAGACATTTTCCGGGGTATTACTGGATCGAAAAACACAACAGGAGGCACAGAAACGACATGAATGGGAGGCTCGGCAAGCACAGCTTAACGAGGCAATAGAAACACGGTATCAAAACGAATTACGCCGTGCTGCTGACCACAGCACAACCGATGAAAACCAAGCAACAAGGACTGACCAATGAGTATTACGTTTAAAAATGCACTGATTTACCGGGTATCTCGCGCACTTGATTGGGCTGATTTGGAACAGAAGCTAACGGCATTTTCATTCACCCCATGCGGTAGCCAGGACAGAGCGAAAACGGGCTGGGTATCGCCGATTGATCCATTGCTGGATGTACTTTCGCACCAGTCTAACGGCCAAATTCTCCTCACGTTGCAGCGTGAAGAGAAAATTCTACCCGCGCCAGTGATAGCCCGTGAGTTGACGGCCAAAATCGATAAGTTGGAAATGGAGCAACGGCGCCGTCTTAAAAAGACTGAGAAAGATGCGCTGAAAGACGAGGTTATCCAAACGCTCTTGCCTCGTGCATTCAGTAAGTACCATACCACCAAGATTTGGATTAACGCAGGGGCTGGGCTAATCATCGTTGATGCGGCCAGTGGCAAAAAAGCCGAAGACGCGCTGGCGTTGCTGCGTAAAACGCTGGGATCGCTTCCGGTTGTACCGCTAACGCTGGAAACGCCGATCGAGTTGACGCTGACCGAGTGGGTCCGTAACGGGAAAGCACCAGCAGGTTTCGCGTTACAGGATGAGGCTGAACTGAAAGCCGTGCTGGAAGAGGGTGGTATTCTGCGTAGTAAGCATCAGGATCTGGTTACCGACGAAATTGCCGGGCATCTGGCGGCAGGTAAGCTGGTAACGAAACTGGCACTGGAATGGCGCGAGCGCATCAGCTTTGTGTTGAGCGATGACGGTAGCCTTAAAAAGCTGAAGTTCTCTGATGTTTTGTTGGAACAAAATGACGATATCGATCGCGAAGATGAAGTCGCACGATTTGACGCTGATTTCGTATTGCTGACGAGTGAACTGTCAGAACTGATCCGTGACCTGGTTGCCGCATTGGGCGGAGAATCTAAACGTAGTGACTCGGTTGCCGCCATTGCTGCCGAGTTTGATAAAGATCCGCTCTATGACGATGCCGTTAAATTCATTAAATTCATTACCGGAAAATCAGAAGCGTCAATTTCTCAGTTACAGCGCCATTTCCGCATCGGGTATAACCGCGCCGCTCGGCTGATTGAAACACTTGAGAGTGAAGGTGTGATTTCTGCGCCTGCGCACAACGGCATTCGCAAAGTGTTGGCTGGGGAGGTGGCGGAATGACTGCGATCAAACATCCAGCTATCCGTTACCACGGGGCTAAATATCGCCTAGCTCCGTGGATTATTGACTTGATGCCTGAGCATAAATGCTATGTCGAGCCATTCGGTGGAGCCGCTGGCGTGCTTCTGCAAAAACCGCGTAGTTATGCTGAGGTATATAACGATCTTGATAGCGATGTTGTGAATTTCTTCCAGGTATTACGCGATCCAGATCTTAACCACCAACTGCGAGAGGCTTGTCTGCTGACGCCGTATTCCCGTGAGGAGTTCACTAAAGCTTATGAGTATTGCGACGAACCAGTAGAACGTGCTCGCCGAATGGTGATCAGGGCTACGATGGGATTTGGTAGCGGTGGAGCGGCGGCGAGAACAGGATTCCGGGGGGATACCAAACGGAAATATGCTACTGCCGCTGATTTATGGGCTCGCTATCCTGACAATTTAACCGCTCTTTGCCAGCGCCTGCAGGGAGTGATTATAGAAAATAAGGACGCGCTAGAAATTATGCGTGCCCATGACGCACCGACCACACTGCATTACATCGATCCGCCATATCTGCCAGAAGTCAGATCGTGGCGTGGTGGCACCTATCGCCATGAAATGAATATTGAAGGGCATGAGCAACTACTTTCTGTTGTCCTCACACTTCAGGGCATGGTGATGATTAGCGGTTACGATAGCGAACTCTATAACGATTATTTAAAAGGTTGGGAGAAACAGACAAAAGCAGCACGTATTAGCGGTGGTCGCGGTACCACATTACGAATGGAATGCCTGTGGCTCAGTCCAGCATGTGGTGCGAAGGAGTGTGCGGCATGAGCAATACTCACGATTACACGCGGGAAAATCGATACTGGGGGCATGACCTTAGCTTTAAACTCATGGATCCAGAAGGTATGCGCTTAAATGCCACTGGTTGGGGGACGGGCATCAATCAAGGTGATTTCATCTCGCTATCGAATAAAGGCGACGTAACACGCTACAAATTCGAGACAATCAGCTATTACCACGATCCATCAGACATGTGGACTGCTGTCTTGCTGTTCGCACCACGACAAGCGGAGGCATCCGAATGAGCGATTTCTCCGAAACCGAATATGTCTCTTCCTTGCAGCGCCAGAAATCAGAACCTGCACATCTTCTGAGAGATGTCGGCGACCAATGGCGTACGCCTGATCCGATTTTTTGGGGCATCAATGCGATGTTCGGTCCACTGGTATTGGATTTGTTTAGTGATGGCGAAAACAGCAAATGTCCGGCGTTTTACACAGCAGAGGATAACGCGCTGGCGCAGGATTGGGCAGAGCGATTAGCCGGGTTGAACGGTGCCGCATTCGCAAATCCTCCGTACAGCACAGCGAAAATGCATGAGGGCGAATACATCACCGGTATGCGTCACATCATGGCTCACACGGCTCAAATGCGGGAGCAAGGTGGGCGCTATGTCTTTCTTATAAAGTCAGCCACGTCAGAAGTGTGGTGGCCGGAGCGGGCCGATCACGTCGCATTCATTCGTGGGCGTATCGGTTTCGACGTTCCCACCTGGTTCAAGCCGAAAGACGATAAGCAGATCCCCAGCAGTGCAGGGTTTGGTGCGGCAATCGCTGTGTTTGATAAGGAATGGCGAGGTCCGGCGATCAGCTACATTCAGCGGGAAAAACTGCTGGCTACGGGCGAAGCATTTTTAGCGCAGATCCGGCGTGAAGCTGAGCGGTTAGCACCCCAACAGCCAGTCATTATTCCAGATACCGAGAATACTGTCTGGCCAGCAGAAGTTAATTTCCTTTTCGCTCAGGTTCCAACCGCGAACGATTTGCCAGCCAGCTTGCAAAACAAACTTCGTAGCCACGTCAATCGCTTGAAACTTGAAGGCGTCTCTGACACCGCAATCATAACTATCGCAGAAGCGCTAACCGCATCTATGGGAGCCGCAGCATGAAAAACAGGGAAATCATTGTTGATAATTTTGCTGGCGGCGGCGGTGCGTCTACTGGAATCGAAATGGCGATTGGTCGCAGTGTCGATATTGCGATTAACCACGATCCGAATGCGATCGCTATGCACACTACCAACCACCCGGATACGTTGCACTATTGTGAGAGTGTTTTTGATATTGACCCAGTGGCGGCGACCGCTGGCCGTCCTGTGGGGCTTGCGTGGTTTAGCCCTGATTGCACGCATTTCTCTAAGGCGCGTGGTAGCGCACCAGTGAAAAAAGAGATTCGTGGCCTAGCATGGATCGTTGTGAGATGGGCGCTGGCGACTCGTCCGCGCGTAATTCTGTTAGAAAATGTGGTCGAATTTAAAACATGGGGACCGCTACTGATTGATGCTGACGGCACACGTCAGCCAGACCCTGCGCGATCAGGGGAAACGTTCGCGGCATTCGTCGGCATGCTGTCTGATGGCGTAACCGCTGATCACCCAGCGTTAGCGGAATGCTGTGAATTCCTTGGTATCACCCTTGATAGTGAACCTGCGCAACGGTTGGTGCGTGGTTTGGGGTATAACGTAGAACACCGCGAATTACGGGCTGACAATTACGGCACGCCGCAGCGCCGCAAGCGTTTTTTCATGGTGATGCGCTGCGATGGCCAACCTATCGTTTGGCCCAAACCTACCCACGGTGATCCGAAATCTCTGGAAGTTCAAGCGGGGCAACTGCAACCATGGCGAACAGCGGCTGATTGCATTGACTGGTCGATTGCGTCCACTTCGATCTTTGAACGAAAAAAACCGTTAGCCACAAATACATTACGTCGCGTGGCTAAGGGATTGTGGCGTCACGTACTCACCAATGCGGAGCCGTTCATTGTTGGGGCTGGTGGTCCTAAATATTCTGGTAAGCCAGTCGCCATCAATCAGCCTTTCGGCACTATCACCGCTGAAAATCACCGTGCAGTGGTAACACCAGCATTAACACCATTCATCAACGAGCACGCGAATGCGAGCAATCAACGCACGATGTCTATTGATGAACCTATGCGGACGCTTTGCGCTCAGGTTAAAGGGGGACATTTTTCTGTCGTGGCACCGACGATGATCCCGCTGCGAGGAACGAATGAGCACCAGCTTTTTGGGCATAGCATAGAACGACCATTATCAACAGTAACAGCAAGCGGTGCACACCATGCGCTGATTACCGCCAGCTTGGTTGATATGG
Organism: Pectobacterium hainanensis; assembly: GCF_046237015.1. Lineage (NCBI taxonomy): Bacteria > Pseudomonadati > Pseudomonadota > Gammaproteobacteria > Enterobacterales > Pectobacteriaceae > Pectobacterium > Pectobacterium hainanensis. The sequence continues at coordinate 17,045 of NZ_JBJYIN010000026.1, read as the reverse complement.
GACATGGCGAATCGTGCGGCACGGGAGCGAGGCGCTGGAGTGATGGTATTCGCTCGCTGGAAACGCCACTGAACACTGTTACGGCTAGTGCTGCGCCGAGCGCTCTGACAACGGCACTATTTGAGCAGGCTAACGGCGGTTTCTACGACGGTGACGGTCATGCAGCAGACACACCAATATCTACACTCACCGCCTCCGGTAGTAATCAGCGACTGGTAACCGCCTATCTGATCAAATATTACAGCTCTGGCGGTCAGTGGCAGCGTGCCGATGAGCCGTTGCACACCATTACAGCAAAAGATCGCGCGGGAGTTGTTGAGGTTATAAAAGTCCCTGCTGATTCCCTTTCTCATGAACTGCGTGAGAAGGCACGCCGCTGTGCGGATCTGCTTCATTCTTATCTCCCTGAGCATTTCGCTGAATCCGCCGAAATGGTTCTCATGGCGTATCACGGTGCTTGGTGGGTGTTGGTAGATATCACTTTGCGCATGCTTCAGGCCCCAGAATTGTATGCTGCGCAAGGGTTCCCTGATTGGTATGTCATTGATATGGACTACCGAGGTGTTCGGCACACGAAAACCGCTCAGGTTGCACGGTGTGGTAATGCGGTGCCACCGCAGTTTGCCGAAGCTCTTGTTCGCGCCAATTTGCCGGAAATGTGCGCCGAGCGTGAAGGAGTGGCGGCATGACAACAGCTCCCCGCACCAAATCACCTAAGAAGCACAAAACCGAAGCGCTGGGCGTTCTGCTGCCTGGCGGCGGAATCAAATATTGTACCGATCACGATCGTGACGTAATGAAAGGGGTGCCAATCGGCACTCCGATCTCGCTCACACCTATCGGCGACCGGCGCAACATCAAACACCACCGTAAATTCTGGAAATTACTCGAGCTAGGTTTTTCGTATTGGGAACCGGCATGGTCATTTGTCAGCAAATCGGAGGCATGGATAGCTCACCGTGTTGCTAAGAAATTTGCACAAATGGCTGGCGATCCATCTCTTTACGACAACATAACAAAAGAGATTGCGACGGAAACATTGGATGAAGTCGCTTGTGAACGACGCCTAAGATTTGATGCCGAGGCGGTGAAGACAGAAGATGCTTACCTGAATCACGTCATGGTAAAAGCCGGATTCTATGATTTGGCACCTAACCCCGATGGCGGCACACTTAAACAGCGCTGGAGCATTGCATTCGTCAATATGGGGCAAGAGAAATTCGACAAGGTATATCGTGGCGTATTTGGTGTGATCTGGAATGAAACGTTAAGCCAGTATTTTGCTGATGAAGCCGAAATGGAAAACGCAGTTAACCAACTGATGAATTTTTGAGGACTGACCAATGACCGATAATGTGGATTTTCCAGACGATAGCGACAACGTTTTGCAGTTTACGAAGTGCTTTGATGATAACGCTGATATCAAGGAGATGCGGAATTTTGTTGAAGCGCCGAAGCCTGAAGGAAGAACGTGCCGGCATGAGCGGGTTATCGTCTCTGAGCATGAGCGATCGGTGAATTGCCGTTTGTGCGGTGCCGTGCTGGAGCCGTTCGATCATCTGCTTGCGCTGGCTAAGCAGGAAACCAAGGTGGAATGGGAGCTACGCTCATTGCGAATGGAAATTAAATCGCACAGGGAAGGATTGGAAAAACTGAAACGCGAAGAGGCCAATTGCAAGGGACGGCTGCGGAACGCTCAGAATCGACTCGGTGAAATTAATGGGCAGATCCAGGTAGCAAATCAGGAGCTGCAATTTGTGTTGAAGCGGGTGGGTGATATCAAGACGATAAAGGAGAAGGGTAATGCTTAAATCTCCGGCTTATCGTTCTAAATCTCTCCGTGATTCTGCTCGTGGCCAGATGTGTACGTTACAGATCCCCGGTATCTGCAACTGTGACCGCGAAACAACAGTCTTGTGCCACCTGCCCAGTTCGACTCATGGCATGGCCTATAAGTCAGATGATTTCTATGCGGTATTCGGTTGCTCGGTGTGTCATGACGTCATCGATGGGCGTGTGCCGTATGACTGGCGACCAGGTGAGAAAGAGGAAACATATCTGTCCGCACTGCACTCTACATGGCGTATTTGGTTTGAGGAGGAATTACTGGCAACCAAAGGGGGCAAGTTTGCGTAATGCCATTGAGGCGCTGGCCGCTGTCGGTAGTCAGGCAAAACTGGACATTCACGGTGGAGATGTGCGCAAGGTTTATCATCAGGCCGAACTGGAAGAACAGGCAGCATTGATTGAGTGGGCAGCGCTGACCACCGTCAACGGCATCCGCCCAGGTCGTTATCTGATTCATATCCCAAACGAGGGAAAACGTGGGCCGAAGGCGGCAAGGGATGCCAAGCGGCTGGGAATGAAGAAAGGTGTACACGATTTATTTCTGGCGTTACCGCGTAGTGGATATTCCGGTTTATGGATAGAGATGAAGGCTATTGACGGACGAGTAACACCGGCTCAGTTGGAGTGGCAAGAATTGATGCGTTCTGCAGGATACCGCGCCGAGATCTGTTATGGATTTGACGCAGCGCGATCGGAAATTGAACGTTACTTGCAAAAATAGGGATAATTTTCGTTATTGTTGCCAATTGTGCAACGTTAGATAAAATCAGTCCCTGACTAACAGAGGGGCTGACCAAATGACCATAGCTATAGAACAACTGATTAAGATGCACGATCCGCGTTGCATGAGCATTGAATCACTGAATGTGGGGCGCGGACGTGCGATTCTCTCCAAAGAACAAATATTGGGGGCATTCGCGACAGCTCAACGCAAAAATCCCGTTGGTTACGATCTGCTGATGGCGAAATACCGACATGATAGTGATGCAGCGTTCCGTATCATGATCGCTATCTATGCGTGGGACGTGTACGCCAAATATCAGCACCTTGAGCATTCAGATATCGCCTGTTCACTGGCAATGGACATGGTTTTAGAGCGTAATTTACCCGCTCAGGTTGATCATATCGCTGGGTTATTACGCAGATACGGCACCCGATCATCACAAACTCGCAAAAACACAGATTCACTCAAAGCTGAAATTAAGCGGCTAGAGAAACAGCGTTGCCGAGATAAAACGAGCAATGCCGAGTATTTTTTAGTAGGCGAAGAAATAGAGCAATTGAGCGCTCGAATTAAGGCGGAAAGACAAGCGTTGTATGATTGGTCGGAACAAGAAGCACGGCGGAGTAATATTTGCCCACGCTGTAGCGGGACAGGTAAGACGTTGCGGCCAGTTATCGCAATATGTAATGAATGTGGTGGTCATGGGCGAATTATCGCGACGTTTGAATATTTACGGAAATCGATGGCTATCATAGGGGCTGTGATACCTGCAGGTGAGTGGTTGCAATATCTGGATCTGATTAAAGAATGTATGCGGTGGCTGTATATTGAAGAATCCAGCGCGGCCAGCGTCCTTAGCAGCCAAATTCGTGATGAAATAGAGGCATGATGATTGACCTGATCGCCTATACGCGCTAAATTTCAGAAAGATACCGGAGTATGCCTTAAAAGCTGCTCCGGTTTTTTATTGGTCAGTCCTCAAGCCGCATGGTTCGCCAGCGGCTTTTTCTATTTCCTGTCATATAGAGTGCGCCATGTCGAAAAAACTCACCCTCGATGATTATCGGACAGCAGCCGACACTTTGGGGGTGCCGGTTGCCACTGTCAGCGCTGTTACTGAAGTTGAAAGCAACGGTAGCGGATTTCTTCCTGATGGACGTGTAAAAATTCAGTACGAGCCACACGTCATGTACCAGCAGTTGACGAAACACTTCGGCGGTGCTCGGGCAAATGCTGAATTAGCGAAACATCCTGATCTGGTGTCACGCAAGCCTGGTAGTTATCAGTCCACCGATAAAGAAGATAAAGATATGGATCGGGCTGCAACCATCATTGATCGCGGCTGTGCATTGCAATCTGCGTCGTGGGGGGCATTCCAGATAATGGGCTACCACTGGAAAACCTGCAGCTACCCAACATTACAGTCTTTCATTAATGCCCAATACACGGCAGTCGGCCAACTCGATACGTTCGTGCGCTTTATTAAGGCAGACTCAAAGTTGCTATTAGCGTTGAAAAATCGTGATTGGACAACCTTTGCTCGTATCTATAACGGCCCGAACTATGCAAAGAACCGATATCACATCAAGCTTGATGCGGCGTTTGCTAAATATCAGGAGGCAGTCTAATGGAGTGGATATCCCGACTGTGGGAGCAGTTCCAGTGGGCGATCGCCGGGCTTATTGGTGCGTTGATCTCTATCCCGTTTCAGCGTGATTTGAGAACAGCGAAAGGAATCGCGATTTTTGTTTTTACTGGTAGTGCCTGTGCTCATTACCTGACGGGAATTGTCGGCGACTATTTCAATATTAATCCTTCCTCCGCTGGTGGGATTGGCTTTCTTCTGGGGGCATTCGGGGGATCGCTCATCGCAGCTATTATCAAGGCCATTGAAGCCGCCGACCTGTGGGGGCTTATCCGATCCCGGTTTGGTGGAGGTGCGCAATGATTATTACCATCGCCTACGCCGTTATTCTGTTGTGGGCTGGATGGTGTGTATTCAGTGACCACGTTAACGACGGCATTGTCGGTAAGTTGATGTACTCGGCACTTTCTGTGTCGTGTATGGGAGCGCTTGTCGGTGGAACGGGTTCAGATAGGCAGGCCGATAGTATTATCTTGCTATGCATTGCGATGATAGGAATTCGGCACTTTGTCCTGAAACAGCTTAATTTGTCCAAAAAACGATCGAATTAGCGTCATTTTGGTAACGCTACGCGAAATCTGGATCATTCACCTTCATCAATCTCCCCACTTTTTAACAGAGAAACCATGTTAACCACGAAAATGAAAGCGCTGCTGTTCTGCGGCGGAGTGGCTGCTGCGTTCGGTGCGGGATGGTATGTGCAGGGATTACGATGGGATGCGGATATTGCGGATCGGGGAAAGCAACAGTCTGATGATATCAACGCTAGTCAGCAGTCGATCATCGCGGGTCAGGCGTTCCAGTTTCAACGGTACAACGAAATCGCCAGGCAGGCGAATCAGTATGCCATCACCATTAGGGGTAAATCCGATGAAAAACAGATTATCTACCGGACGATCATCAAGAAAGATCCGGCTGGTCGCCAGTGCGTGCCTGATGATGTTGCTGTCCGGTTGCTCGACTACGCGCACCGTCTACGTGCCAGCGCAATGCGTTCCACTACCGAGCGAGTTGACACAGCCGGTGCTGGTGCCACTGCCACCACCTGCCGATTGACGTATGGGCAGGTGGTTTATTGGATTGATCCGCTGCTGGCGGCTATTGACCAAAGTAACAGCCTGTTGTCTCGAATCAGCAAAATAGATTCAGTTTCACAGTAAACAGTAATATGATTTGCATGCTAATAAGTCTTGACCTCAATAGATGTTCCTTATCCTTTTCTGTGCTCAACTTAATGTAAGGTGGTCTTTTTATGTGCAATAGAGAGCTTGCTTATAAAGTATATGCAGTGCTGCATGGGGCGAATGTAAGGAACTGTGGCAGGCCTTGTTTCGTACCGATTGATGAAATCGCTAGTACCATAAATAAAGAGTTGCCTGACCAATATACCACGGGAAAAGAGGTGATTTCCTCTATTGAAAATGATCCTTTCCGACAAAAGGATATGCATGGGGAAAAGACAGGAATTAGATTATTTGAGTACAAGTTAGTGAATGGAATAATGACTCATGCCATTCTTCCCAAACATGCCTTTGAGAATTTATCGCAATGGGATCTTTTTGATAATTAGAAGAAAATACTTTAGCTACTCCCGTTTATCCCCATAGCCTCAGCACCCGCTGGGGCTTTTTTTCGTCCCAACAAAAGGTAACTCCATGACACAAGTCACCGATCAACACATTGAGCAAGAGATTAAAGCCAAAGGCTTAACAGCGCCGCGTGTTACACCGGAGCACATACAGAGCGTTATTATTGCCGAGAACTATTTCACCGCCGCTGATGGTGTGCTGGGCGCGTACAAGGTAAACAACGATGTGTATGCCGGAACGCAGCCCAATATCCACACAGCTAGTGTTCACCCGTTACTAACGTTCTGTGTGTTAGTGCTCAAGAATGGTTTCGCCGTGACCGGAGAGAGCGCCTGCGCATCACCTGAAAATTTCGATGCAGGAATTGGTCGCAAGATTGCCCGTCAGAACGCGGTTAACAAAATCTGGCAGTTGGAAGGGTATTTGCTGAAGCAGCACCTTTATGAGCAGTCGGTGCAGCCGGAGGTGGAGCTCGCCTTAAAAAGCGCTCCTGGCGAAATTATTATTGATAGAACACCTCTCAAATTTTGTGTTTCAGCGCCAGAAGGGGCCGAAAGTGTAACCTTGGATTGCCAACAGATGGTAAAGATCAACGGCATCCCGTTTTTCCTGATGGAAGATGTACAAGCCTATACAGGCAGTAAAGGTAATGTTGCTCTCGCATTTGAAGAGCGGCCTAGTGTAGGCATGGGGGATACCAAAGCGGAAGATACACAATATAACATTGAACTGATCGCCAGAATATCCCACGAAGTCAATCGTGCCTACTGTGCAGCCCTAGGTGATGATAGTCAAATGTCGTGGGGCGATGCACCAGACTGGCAAAAGGATTCTGCTATCGAAGGCGTGGTATTCCACCTCAATGGTGATCATCTGCCAGAAGCCAGCCATAACAAATGGTTAGAGTTCAAAAAACAAGATGGCTGGAAATATGGTCCAGTGAAAGACGCAGAGAAGAAAGAGCATCCGTGCTTTGTTCCGTATGACCAACTTCCTAAAGAACAGCAGGTGAAAGATTACCTGTTTCGCGCTGTAGTCCACTCATTCAAATGATTCGTTAGGCATTCCAGAGTCACTTCCCAGAAGTGGCTCGATAATGCTTACTCAGTAGGACGCTATGGCAAAGTACGATTGGAAAAAACTGCTGGCCGATTATGCCGCCGCATATTCAGCAACGGGAATCTCCCCAACTGATTGGTGTGCTCAGCATGAGGTGCCGTACAGTTCCGCGAAGCGTTACATCACGATAAAGGCTGCAACGGATTTCATTGAGCAGAATTCGCAAATTCGCAGTTCGCAAAAAGATGATTCGCAGATTCGCAAAGGGAAAGGTGCGAATCGCAAACAAGCGAAAAAGCCTGATAGCAATGATGGTAAAGAAGAGGATGGAGCGGCAAACGCAGACGACGACAGCGGCGCTGCCCCGCAGCAAGAAGCGGAATTGAACGGGCGAGATGAAAAAGGGCGCTTCACTGAAGGCAATCCCGGCAACCCTAACGCTGTTAGCCCATTTGTTCCCGGTCATCGTCACAGTGTTAAGCACAACGCTTACGCCAAATATCTGGACGCCGATGAACTTTTTGATGCGGTGCGAGAAACTGAGCTACGTGATGAACTGATTTTCACCCGCGCCCGTGCATTGTCAGTGACGAAAACGCTAAACAAAATCATGGAGGATTTGCAGAACGCTGAATCAGTCGAAGCGCGTATCGAGCTTTACGATAAGTTCATCAAGGCTGAGCAAGGGCTTGATCGCAACATTGCCCGGATTGAGTCGATCGAAAACAGCCTGAGCAAGTTACAACTGGATGCGGTGAATGTTCCGCGTCTGAGTGCCGACACGCTACGTATTAAGGCGGCAACCGCCAAGCTGAAAGCCGAAACGGAAAAACTGACGGCGGAAAGTAAGGATGTGACGACGCCGCTCACTGATGTAGTGCGCGATATCCATGCGATGCCGGATGATGGAATGCTGGCGCAATGACGACACCGCAGTATGATGCCAGTCTCGCAGAAGGCGAGATGGACGGAATGACCGAGGCGCAGCAGCGCCTTTTTATTTTGTCAAAATTGAGCAATGCGTGGTGGCGGCTCAACAACCTGTACAAGATTGAGAATGAAAAAGGTCAGTTGGTCACGTTTCGGATGCGTCCGGCTCAACGTCGGTTGTTCCAGAACATGCATTACCGCAACATCATTCTTAAAGCGCGTCAGATCGGTTTCTCCACGGTGATTGATATCTACCTGCTCGATCAAGCGCTGTTCAATAAAAACATCAAGTGCGGGATCATCGCTCAAGATAAGGTTGCTGCAGGCGAAATCTTTCGTACCAAGATATCGATACCGTTCGACAATCTACCTGGCTGGCTGCGATCGACATTCAAGATTAGTGAGCGGAGGAGTGGGGCGAACGGTGGCTATATCCTGTTTTCTCATGGTTCCAGTATCCAAGTAGCCACGTCCTTCCGCTCGGGAACGGTTCAACGTCTGCATATTTCCGAGCACGGGAAAATCTGCGCCAAGTATCCGGCAAAAGCCAAAGAGGTGCGAACGGGTACGCTGAACGCCGTGCATGATGGCTGTATCGTGTTTGACGAATCCACGGCGGAAGGTGTGGGCGGCGATTTCCATACCATGAGCACGCGGGCGCTTGAGCTGGCGCAATCCGGTGTCGATCTGACGATGCAGGATTACAAGTTTCATTTCTATCCGTGGTTTGACGATCCGAAATACGTTGCGCCCGTTCCGGCCAGTGGCCTACGTCTGAGCAAATATCACCAGGAATACTTTGCTGCTGTTGAAAGCGCAACGCGTGTCACACTGACTGATGAGCAAAAGCAGTGGTATATCCGTAAAGAGGTCGAGCAGGGCGAGGAAATGAAGCAAGAATTTCCTTCCACGCCACAGGAAGCCTTTTTAACCTCTGGTCGCCGTGTGTTCCCTGCGATCAATGTGATGAAAGCAGAAGGCAAATGTAAGCCGCCATCCATTGTGTATGACGTGGAGCCCGTTACTGGTAAGCGTACAAAGGTTCAGTCATTACGTGGCGGTGATAAAGAAGAGCTTCAACGCACGTTGCTGAATCATCTGCTGGTGTGGGAATTACCGGATCAAGATGAAGACTACGCCATCGGCGCGGATATTGCGGAAGGGCTGGAAAATGGTGACCGTTCATCTTTCGATGTTGTGAAGAAATCAACAGGTGAACAGGTGGCGCACTGGTTTGGTCATCTGGATGCAGAATTGTTCGCGCAACTGCTGGCGCACATTGGCAAATGGTACAACACCGCGTTTATTGGGCCGGAACGCAACAACCATGGTCATGCGGTATTGCAGAAATTGCGAGATATCTACCCGATACGCGCCATCTATGCAGAGCAATATCTTGATCGTGACAACGATGATGAAACGCCAAAGCTGGGCTGGCTCACGACAAAGCAGAGCAAGCCGGTGGTAACGGAGGGACTAAAAACGTTACTGCGTGAGAACGCCAGCGGTATTCGCTGGATCGGCACCATCAATGAATTGAATACCTACGTCTACAACGCCAAGGGCGCGATGGGTGCGCAAGAAGGCTGTTTTGATGATCAGGTTATGAGCTATGCCATTGCGCAGGAAATGCGTGCTCGCATGCCAGCCCGTCCTAAACCCAAACCTATCGACAGATCTAAACCTACTCACTGGATGTCACACTGATGAATACAGCCGCTATTGAAGCTGAGGCAAAGCCACAGCAGCAGGATAACCGCGATCGTTTCACGCAGCGTCAATTACTGGATATTTCATCGGATATTGATGCGCAGCCAGACTGGAGAACCACGGCAAATACCGCCTGCGCGTATTACGACGGCGACCAGCTTGCGCCGGAAGTGGTGGCAAAGCTGCGAGAACGAGGCCAACCGCTGACTCAGCACAATCTGATTGCGCCTACCATCGATGGCGTGTTGGGTATGGAAGCGAAGACGCGCACCGATCTGATGGTTGTTGCTGATGATCCTGATGAGGAGATGGAGCAGTTAGCTGAAGCGGTAAACACTGAATTTTCTGATGCCTGCCGTTTGTCTGGATTGAATAAAGCACGTTCAGATGCTTATGCAGAACAGATTAAGGCGGGGCTGTCATGGGTTGAAGTTCGGCGTAATAGTGATCCATTCGGCAATCGCTACAAAGTGGGAACCGTACACCGTAACGAAGTGTTCTGGGACTGGTTCAGCCGTGAGGCCGATCTCAGTGATTGCCGCTGGTTGATGCGTAAGCGCTGGCTGGATGTTGATGAAGTAAAAGGTACGTTTCCCGATAAAGCAGACGTGATTGACTACTCAGTGCATGAGTGGAAAGGCTTTGTTGAATCAGATCTCGCCGAGGGACAGGAGTCCAGCCTAATTAGTGGTTATGAAGAATATAACGCTTGGAGTCGTCAGGATAGTGAATGGATATCATCGAATCGGAAGCGAGTGCTGTTGCAGGTCGTTTATTATCGTACTTATCAGCGTATGCCGGTGATGGAATTATCAAATGGGCGCGTTATTCAGTTCGATAAAAACAATGTGATGCATGCGGTCGCACTGGCGACCAGCCGGGTTACAGTGTCTATGGCGCGAGTGAGTCGCATACGTGAAGCATGGTTTGTCGGGCCGCATTTTCTTGGCGATCGTCCATGCTCAGCACCGCAGGGCATGTTCCCGTTAGTGCCGTTCTGGGGCTATCGCAAAGACAAAACGGGCGCACCGTATGGTTTAGCCTGCCGTGCTATTCCTGCGCAGGATGAAGTGAATTTCCGTCGCATAAAATTGACCTGGCTATTACAGGCCAAGCGGATCATTAAAGATGCCGATGCTGTTAACATGTCGGACAGGCAACTCATCGAAGAGGCTGAGCGTCCGGATGGCGTGATTACGCTTAATCCCGAACGGCGCAATAAAACTACCGCCGCCGATGCAGTCAACATTCAGCAGGATTTCCAGGTAGCGCAACAGCAGTTTCAGGTCATGCAGGAGAGCATGAAACTGATTCAGGATGGCATGGGCGTTTACTCGGCATTCCTGGGGCAGGATTCCAGCGCCTCTTCTGGCGTGGCGATCAGCAACCTGGTCGAACAAGGAGCGACAACGCTGGCAGAAATCAACGATAACTATCAGTTTGCCTGCCAGCAGGTTGGACAACTGCTACTTTCCTATTTGCTCGATGACCTTAAACGTCGTCGGAACTACGATGTAGTCATCAACCGTGACGATCCGCGGCGTCGTAAATCTGTCACTATCAATGAAGAATCCGATGGTGGGATGACTAACGATGTTTCCAGACTGCGAGCACATATTGCCCTTGCGCCGATCCAGCAGACGCCAGCCTATAAATCACAACTGGCTGAACGTATGTCCCAGGTTATCACCGGCTTGCCGCCGCAGGTACAAGCCACGGTACTGGATATGTGGGTTGAGCTTCTGGATGTACCGAAGAAAGCCGAGTTTATCGAACGTATCCGCAGTGCGCTAGGAACGCCAAAAGCACCTGATGAAATGACACCTGAAGAGCAACAGGCAGCACAGCAGCAACAGCAATTGCAGGCGCAACAGCAGGAACTGGCGATGCGTGAGATTGCCGGGAAGGTGGCGAAACTAGAAGCTGAAGCACAGCGTATCGCGGCGGCGGCACAGCGAGAGCAAACTTTAACGAACAGTCAGCGCTTTGATGATGCGAAAAAGCAGGCGGAAACGGGCCGTATTCTTCATGATATGGAGAACACTACGCGAGAGATTGAGGCGTTGAACACACAAATGATGCAGAGTATTCAGGGACAGATTGATTCAATCCCCATGTAACTATTGCCTCAACGCTGAATACGCGCTAAATTCGCGAAAGATACCGGAGTATGCCTTAAAAAGCTGCTCCGGTTTTTTTATACCACAAAATCAGTATCGGCCACCTTCGGGTGGTTTTTTTGTTTGTGCCGATAAGCGTTTTTAGTAGAGCGCTTATTCGCATGGGCAGCGATACGCCTTTTCCCTTTCGGATCTATCCGACAAATAGACATGCAGGAGTTATAACGTGAGCGTTGATATTGATAATTTAACGGGTAATGAAACGGCAGAGGAATTGGAAGCGTTGCTGGATGGTCTGGGCGATGTGGATGTTTCCGATGCTCCAAGTGTTGTTACGACGACTTCTGTCACTGTTCCGGCTGCGGATACAGCCACTAACCAGGCAGAGTTAACCGGTCAGACATCACAGCAGGAAAATAAGGGCGATACCAACACGCCGACGCCGGGCGTAGCTGTGGAGCAACAGACAGGTGCAGAATCAACAGGAGTAGATCAAGCCAAAGGCATTCTTAGCCGTGACGGTAAACACACTATTCCTTATGGTGTGCTCGAAGCCGAACGTGCTGAAAAACAACGACTGGCGGAGGCGAATCAACGTACTTCAGCAGCATTAGCTGAAGCTCAGCGGCAACTGGACGTCTTTACGCGCCAGATTAACGCTGCTGGCTTGCAGCCAGCGCAGTTGCCGGAAAAAGCTAAAATCACGCCAGAGCAGATCGCGACGGTACGTGATAGTTTCCCTGATGTTGCGAATGTGCTTGATGCGCTGACGCAGAAAGTGGAATACCTGCAATCTGCGCAGCCAGCGCCAGTAGTTTCTCAACCTGTTAATGACAACCCCGCCGTTGCGGCACTTGATGCCACGCCAGAATTGAAAAACTGGCAAGGCAGCGATCCGGACCGCTTCACACTGGCGGTGCACATTGATGAAACGCTCAAACTTGATCCTACATGGAAAGATAAACCACTTACTGAACGATTTGGTGAAGTTGTGAAACGTACCCGCGCTGCGTATGGGGAGCCGACTGAGAGCGCACAATCGGCACCTCAGACTGTGACGTCACCGGTAACGCAACAACCAACCACCGAAGAAATTCAGAAACTGGCGGCAGAAAAGCTGTCGGCAGCGACCACGGCAGCAACACTGCCTGCCTCTCCGTCAGATGTTGGTTCAACAACCACTCATACTGCATCGCCATTGGAACAAGCGATCAATGCCGATCCTGACCAATTGCAAGCAATGTTTGCAGGTATGACTAACGAGCAGATTGAAGCGCTGCTAGAACAAGCCATCTGACGTTACACACTCCACACTCACATCATCCAACCCGCCGCGTGCGGGTTTTTCTTTTTTAGGGAGTCAACATGACTACGATTACCTCCGCCCAAGCGAATAAGTTGATGCAGGTTGCGCTGTTCACCGCAGCCAACCGCAACCGCTCATTCGTTAACATCATGACGGAACAGCAGGAAGCGCCCAAAGCAGTAACGCCGGATAAAAAAGGTGTGAAGCAAACCAGCTATACCGCACCAGTGGTGCGTATCACCGATCTGCAAAAACAGAAAGGTGATGAAGTGGATATGCAGATCGTCCACAAACTGTCCAAGCGCCCGACGATGGGCGATGCGAAGCTGGAAGGGCGCGGTGAAAACCTCGCGTTCGCTGACTTCTCTCTCAAAATCAATCAGGGTCGCCACCTGGTTGACGCTGGTGGGAAAATGTCAGAACAACGCTTCAAGCATAATCTGAACAAAACCGCTCGGACTCTGTTGGGAACGTACTTCAATGACCTTCAGGATCAGTGCGCTACAGTGCATCTCGCGGGATCTCGTGGTGACTTCATCGCTGATGACACCATCTTACCGCTGGTCAGCCATGGCGAGTTTGGCAAAATCATGATCAATGATGTGCTGCCGCCAACCTACGACCGTCACTTTTACGCCGGTGATGCGACTAGCTTTGAAGGTCTGGATGCTGCGGATCTGTTTACGCTGGGTGTGGTTGATAACCTGTCTTTGTTTATCGATGAAATGTCGCACCCGCTCCAGCCCGTCAAAATGTCGAAAGACGAAATGGCAAATGAAGATCCGTATTACGTGCTAAACGTAACGCCGCGCCAGTGGAATGACTGGTATACGTCTACCTCCGGTAAAGATTGGCAGGCAATGTTGTCCCGCGTGATTCAACGCTCCAAAGGCTTTGACCATCCACTGTTCAAAGGCGAGTGTGCGATGTGGCGTAACATCCTGGTGCGCAAATACACGGGTATGCCAATCCGCTTCAATCCGGGTTCTCTGGTTTCTGTGTCCGGTAATGATCTGACAGCCACTGTGACCCAGAAAGAAGCGAAAACCACTATTGATCGCGCAATGCTGCTCGGTGGTCAGGCGCTGGCGAATGCTTACGGTACGGGTGAGGGTGGCGGTCACTTTGGCTATCACGAAGAGAAAGTGGACCACGGAAACGGTACGGAAATTTCCGTCCGCTGGATTAACGGGCTGAAAAAAATTCGCTTCCAACAGAAAGATGGTCGCTTGAATGACCATGGTGTCATCGTCGTGGATTCAGCGATTACCACCGGGCGTTAATCCCATTCCATAACGGCAGGCTCCGTCCTGCCTCCTTGTTCCATTCGGAGAGAATCTTATGGCAACTATTCAAGCGCCCTCTATGCGTGACGCTATTTATCAAGGGCCGCAGGGCAACCTATCTTTGGCTGAGAGCCAAATTGTGCTTTCTGCCGCCGCCGCTGGCGCGGTAGTTGAGTTACTGGAAATGCCGATCGGTATGCGTATCTGTTCCATTGATATTGTCAGCGACGCGTTGGGCGCAGGCGTAACAGTGGAAGTAAAGAGCGGTGAGCATACGCTTGTCGCAGCGGCCAGCCATGCTGATGCGGTAGCGAAATCTGTACCCGTGGTGCCGTACAGCACGGCGTCCAGCGGTGAGAAAATTACCGCCACGATTGCCGGAGGTGCCGCAACGGGCCGTCTGGTCATCAATGTGAAGTATGTCGCGGTAGGCTACTAAGCCGCTTCCAACATTATCCAGCCCACTTCGGTGGGCTTTTTCATAAGGATTAAAAAATGACAGAGATTTCTGTTGTGTACATCGGTGAGAAAGACAAAAAGCGCGATACCGTAACGGGTAGTCGCCTGATCTTTCCTCGCCTTAAACCCGTCAACGTTGAAAGCGGGATTGCTCACCAGTTGCTGGAATTTCCTACCGTATGGGTACGTGAAGACCAGGTGACATCGGTGTTGGCGCAGTCAGCGGAAGACGAGGCATTAAAAGTCCAGTTGGCTGCGGAAGAACTGGCACGCCAGAAAGCTGAAGTTGCGGCGAATAGCTTTGTAGTGAAAATTGGCAATGATGATGTTGACCTGGCAAAACTAACTTCTGCGCAACTGGCAACGCTGATCGAAGCGGAAGATTTAGATCTGAAACAGGGCGCTCAGGAAAAAGTTAATGATTTCCGTGCTCGCGTTCGTGAGGTCATCAAAGCGAAGGACGCTAAATAATGGCATCGCTTGACGCATTCCTGCCAGCGATCCGCAAACATATTAGCGGGCCGTTAGATTTCATGATGCTGCAATCTGCATTGGAAGCCGCTATCACATTTTGCCGTGAGTCGCTGTTCTGCCGTGAATCGCTGGTGCTGGCAGAGGTTGAGCAAGGTGTAACGCTCACGCTGACGGAGAGTCTGGAAGTGAAGTGCGTCAAGCGCTTACTGGCCACCGATATTAGCAACCCGGATGATCCGGCCGTTCTTATTGCTGGCGTAGACTTTACCGTGATTTCAGCGAATCACATTGCGCCTACACGGCCGTTTGGTCGTATCGCCATTCTCTTTGCTGTGGAACCTCGTCGCACTGCGGATAGTGTGCCTGATGCGTTGGCTGACGATTATGCGGATGTGATTGCTGCCGGTGCGTTGGAAGACCTCTATTTGATGCCGGGCAAGCCGTGGAGCGATCCGCAACGAGCCGCGTATTTCCGAACCATCTTCACTGATGGTTATCGACGTGCCTATCGTGATGCGCTTGATAACTCCCCGATAACCGGCTTCCACAATCCCGTCCGTAAACACGAATTCTACTAATGACAACGATTAACGACATTATCGGCAGGGCAAACTCACAACTGCTGGACTCTCTGTGGCTGCGCTGGCCCAAGTCCGAATTGCTGGATTATTACAATGATGCGATTAACGCCATCATTATTATTCGTCCAGATGCAGGGGCATCTATTGAAATATTTGATTGTGAGCCCGGTACTAGACAGCATTTACCAGAGGGGGCTATACGGTTACTAGAAATTACGCGAGTAGTTGGGGGGCGAGCTATTCAGCCGTTTCCGCGTGATGTTCTCGATTACCAGTATCCCGACTGGCACAGCATAACGGGCCCGATTGAGCGCTATTGTTACGATGAGCAGACGCCTAAAACCTTCTTTGTTTTCCCCGGCGCACTGGCCGGAGCTCAATTGGAAATCAACGTCGCGCGTTTACCTAATCCTGCCAGCATTACCGAGATCCCCCAAAAGTTCCCCCTTGATGAGTTGTATATCAACCCTGTTTTGGAATGGGTTTTGTTCCGTGCGTATGGCAAAGATAGCGAGAACGGCAATAACGCAATGTTGTCGTCTCAGCACTATCAAACCTTCGTCGATCTGTTGGGCGTTAAATCACAAACTGATACTGCGGCAGGGCAGAAAAAGCAGGCGCAATATAATGGGAGCACGCAAGCATGAGCGTATTAATCAGTGGCGTATTAGTTAACCCTGCTGGTATTCCTGTTCCTCATGCTGAAATTACCTTTACCGCACTGACAAATGGTAATTCAGTGTTGAACGGTTTTTCTGCATCGGTAATCGCAAATGACGCCGGGGAGTACGCTATCCCTCTTGAGCTATGTGATTACTCGATCTCCATTCAGGCAGACGGAAAAAATACGTTGTACGGCTCGGTTTCAATTAACGAAAAAACCACGCCGACAACACTGAATGAATTACTGAAAATCCAAGCGATGGAACAAACCGTCACGCCTTCTGCGATCGCTTACTTTCGTGAGATTCAGGCAGATGTAACTGCGAAGTCGGCAATGGTTCAGGAGTTAAAAAATAGGACGGAGATTGCCGCTAACAATGCCATTGCTGCTAGGGATGCAGCGGCGCAGTATGCCCAAAATCTCAGTGCTGCGGTAATTCAAGCAGAGCGTGCCAGTACATCAGCGACCGATTCAGCCAATGCCGCTATAACTGCTAAAAATGCGGCAGAGATGGCGGCGGGAAACGCTCAGGCTACGCTTGATGGCGCAATGAAAAAATCAGCAAATGGTTCTGATATTGATGATGTAGAAGAGTTTCGCGCAAACCTGGGTTTGAAAGACGGGGCTGTGCATGACGTGCAGACTACTCC
>NZ_JBJYIN010000024.1:0-49135 GCF_046237015.1 Pectobacterium hainanensis | reverse complement strand
GGTAGTGTGGGGTCTCCCCATGTGAGAGTAGGGAACTGCCAGGCATTAAATTAAGTAGTAAAACTGGTAAGCGGTTTCGAATTGCTTTTAACTCGAAAAATTATGTAGTAATTCATCGTTGCCGGTTGTTTAGAAATTAGGTGCGCTGATATGGCTCAGTTGGTAGAGCGCACCCTTGGTAAGGGTGAGGTCCCCAGTTCGACTCTGGGTATCAGCACCAGAGATTTGAATTCGATTTAAAACAGAATTTGCCTGGCGGCGATAGCGCGGTGGTCCCACCTGACCCCATGCCGAACTCAGCAGTGAAACGCCGTAGCGCCGATGGTAGTGTGGGGTCTCCCCATGTGAGAGTAGGGAACTGCCAGGCATTAAATTAAGCAGTAATCCGGGGAAACTCGGTAGTTGTAGAGAAATTCGGTGGAGCGGTAGTTCAGTTGGTTAGAATACCTGCCTGTCACGCAGGGGGTCGCGGGTTCGAGTCCCGTCCGTTCCGCCACTTAAATTGTAAAAGCCCTGAGCGTAGACTCGGGGTTTTTGCGTTATAAGCGATATGGTTTTTGAGTATTGTTTCGATTGGTTCTTTTATCGAAACAATCCTTTCATGTTTAATGTATTCCTCTTTTCTCTTCTTGCATTACAACTTATTTCGTAGTCTGTTTCATTTTTTCTCTGTTTAACCACGGCCATTCATTGAATATTTGCTATAAAATCCCTATAACAAGAGGGTGCCTTTGTTTAAGTAATGGGCATTGGTGTTCTGAATTTATAGCAGGCGAGGCGTGCGAAAAAAAACCTATGCAATGAGATATGTGGCGGGGCAACCAGCAGAGCGTATCTTCCCAACACGGCAAGCGTTTCCTCTGGAACAAATGCTACCAACAAGCCCACTGTTGTTGGAGCAGAGTGTTTTGCGTGTCATGGTGTGGAACATTTTTAAGCAACAAAGGATGAATTGGCTCTCTGTGTTACAGAGTTTTGGCAAAGATACCCAATTGGTTCTGTTGCAAGAAGCTCAGAGCACACCCGAGCTTATCCGTTTTGCGACATCTAACTATCTTTCCGCCGATCAGGTTCCAGCGATTGTACTCCCACAGCACCCTTCTGGGGTAATGACATTGTCAGCCACACAGCCTATGTATTGCTGCCCTTTACGGGAGAAAGAACCTTTACTGCGTTTATCGAAATCCGCATTAGTGACCGTATATCTGTTGCATGATGGACGACAATTGATGGTCATTAATATTCATGCGGTGAATTTCAGTTTCGGTGTTGAAGTTTATAGCAAGCAGCTTGAGTCGATCGGTGAACTGCTCGGTCACCATCGCGGTCCTGCTATTATGGCTGGCGATTTTAATGCGTGGAGTCAACCTCGAATTAGAGCGCTGTATCGTTTTGCTGCGCGTATGGCATTAGAAGAAGTGGGGTTTGTTGACGATCATCGTCGAAAAGCCTTTGGGCGTCCTCTGGATTTCGTGTTTTATCGTGAATTGGATGTGCTTCAATCTTCAATTTTGGTCACACAAGCCTCAGATCACAACCCCTTATTGGTTGAGTTTCAGTTGAAATGACCGATGAGTTATAAGAAAGGAAAACCACCTCTTTACTTGTCGATATCCAACTTTCGGAGGTGGCTTATTTAGGCTTCGATGGTTTCTTGATACCCGTTTACTAAGAATCAGGACTTGTCCTATTACTTACATAGAGTGTCAATCTGTCACCTGGTTGGATGTTGGCGTTTTTATTAATAACCGTGTTCCAACGCATAACATCTGCAATATTTACTCCATGGCGCTTAGCAATGCTGGAAAGTGAATCACCTTTACGTACCTGATAAGTGATTGAGCCACTTCGATTACCATTACTGGGCACCTTTGCTACTTGTAACGTTTGCCCGACCTTGAGCGAACCCGCATTACGTAGATTGTTCCAGCTTTGTAGATCCTTAGTACTTACCTTCAACCGCGCTGCGATTGTCGATAATGTATCTCCAGAGCGAACTTTATACTGCGAACTTCCTGTTGATTGCGCCAAGCTAGTCGGTTGTTGAATCGCTGCAATATCGCCATCTGCCAGTGAGTCTTTTAACTGATCAACATGAGCTTTTGGTACCATGATGTAATGTGGACCATTTGGTGCCGTCACATCGCGTTTATAACCGGTGTTATAGCTCTTGAGCTTAGTTAACGATAAACCTGCCATTTCTGCCGCTTGTGTTAATTGCATTTGCTGTCCAATATCGACTCTGGCTAATGCACGGCTTTCATTGGGTTTGGGCAAACTAACGCCGTATTTTTTACTATTTTTAAGAATATCGCTCAGAGCAAGCATCTTGGGAACATAGATGGACGTTTCACGAGGCAACGCTAATGCCCAAAAATTTGTCGTCTTACCCTTGGCTCTATTTGCTTTTATCGCTTGCATGACTCGCCCTTCACCGCTGTTATAGGCAGCAACTGTCAAAAGCCAGTCACCGTCAAACATGGTGTTAAGACGCTGCATCATATCCAATGCCGCAGTCGTAGACGCAACAACGTCGCGACGTCCGTCATACCATTGGTTTTGTTTCAAACCATAATTGCGTCCCGTGCCAGGAATAATCTGCCAGAGCCCAGCGGCATTGGCAGATGATGTGGCTTTCGGATCAAAAGCGCTCTCCACTATGGGTAGCAGTACCAGTTCCATCGGCATTTTACGTTGCTTAATCTGCTCGACAATCCAGTACATGTACGGCTCTGCCCGTAATGTTACATCGTGGAGATAGCTCTTATTTTTTAAATAACGCTTTTTTTGCTCGCGGATCCGGGCGTTTTCCGGAACCTCCATCTTCAGCTCGTCGCCAATGAAGTTCCACAGATCTTGTTGCGCGAGGCTTTCATCATCAAGCCATCGCGCCGAGGTCTCTCGACCATCTGCGAACTTTCCTGCTTCACTTTGACTTGCCGAAGACAGACTCTGTGCACGCTGTTTGGGTTGAGAGGTATCATGGGGAGAAACCTGACAACCGACCAGCAAGACAGAAGCGAATATCATCGCTTTAGCCTTCATATGTGTGTCAATAGTTGCTTAAAAGACGAGCAATAATACTTTGATTAGCTAATTAGCACAACCTAAACCTTCAGAAGCGGTCTTTCTGACTACGTAATAGAGCAAAAGCTTCCCAATTTTCTAATCTTTCGGGTTCTGATGATATTTTTCTTTTTAAATCAATATCATTGCAGCGTAGGAAGAGATTGATTTTTCTCTCTAATCCCAGCGTTGTTGGTAAAGTTGATTGAGATTTTTCTCGTATCTGACTGATTTTATGAAGATAAGCCTCAATAGTTGATTCTTCAGGCCAGATTGTGTGAGCAAATTCTAAATTTGAAAGTGTATATTCATGTGCACAACAGATTAGCGTGTCATCCGGTAGTTTTGATAATTTATTAATGGATTCAAATAGTTGCTTTGGTGTGCCTTCAAATATTCTGCCACATCCACCGGAAAATAAAGTATCACCACAGAATAAGTATGGCTGACTATAGTATGCAATATGACCAATTGTATGCCCCGGAACATCAAATACAGAAAATTCCGAATTTAATAATTTGATGGTTTTCCCAGCACTAACAACCGTTGTGGCACCTTTTTTTGCCGTTTCTTGGGGGCCAAAAACGGGCAAGTTTGTGTATTGCTCGATGATTTTTTTCACACCGTCGACGTGATCATGGTGATGATGAGTCAGCAAAATGGCTTCAGGAGAAAGTCGATATTCTTGCAGCGCCTTAATGACAGGCTCTGCTTCTCCAGGGTCGACAATCACGCAGTGATTGTCATGGTTGCTCAACAACCAAATGTAGTTGTCCTGAAGTGCTGGAATACTGATAAGATTCATTGATTGCCTCGTTTTGCTATCAGCCTGAGGAAGATAATAGAACATGAAACCTGCTCAAACCCCTCAGACATTCATTGCTCCCCACTCATGGGATGATATTTCCTGTGGCAAATTCTACCGTGAATCACTGGAGCAGGCATTAGTGCCTTGGTGGCCTAAGTTATTCGGATTTCATTTGCTTAAAATCGGGGAACTGAGTGCGGAAATCACGGTGAATGAATGCCCTATCTCACATCAGGTTAATGTGGGGCCTTATGGCAATAATTTACAAATTATTGCCGATCCTCATCAGTTGCCTTTCTCTGAAAAATCAATCGATGCCTGTTTATTAGCCCAAACATTGTCTTATTCTTCAGATCCTCACCGTGTATTACGCGAAGTTGACCGGGTATTGATCGATGATGGGTGGCTCATTTTGAGTACTTTCAATCCCATAAGCCTTGTCGGTCTGGGGAAACTCATCCCAAAAATAAATAAGCGGCAACCTTATTGTAGCCGCATGTTTACCCAAATGCGGATGATCGATTGGCTTGGTGTATTGAACTATGAAGTTGTGCATTGTGTCAGTTTTCACGTTACACCCTGGAGAAGAAACAAAGGAAAGTTAAACAAACACTTTCCTGTTTTTGGCTGCATTACGTTGATAGTGGCGCGGAAAAGGACTATTCCACTGATTGTTACGCCGATGCGTGCCAGGTTACGTAAGGCCCCGCTGCGTCGTACGGTGGGTGCAACAAAAATTTTTAGGCGTCAAAAACCGTAAGCGTGATATTTATTCGGGGTTATAGCCAACATCGTCTAGCGTAGGTGCACTGGCGGCGCTACGAGCGAGTTCATCGCAGCGCTCGTTCTCTGGGTGCCCGGCGTGGCCCTTCACCCACTCCCAGCGCATGGTATGACGCTGAATGGCTAAATCGAGACGCCGCCAGAGATCCTCGTTTTTTACCGGTTTTTTATCCGCCGTTTTCCAGCCGCGTTTCTTCCAGTTATGAATCCAACTTGTGATCCCTTGGCGCACATACTGGCTATCGGTGCTTAATACGACTTCACACGGAGAGGTTAATGTTTCAAGTGCGGCAATAGCGGCCATGAGTTCCATGCGGTTATTAGTGGTTAATCTATAACCTGCACTCAGCGTTTTTTCATGTTGTTTATAACGTAATAATGCGCCATAGCCACCTGGACCCGGATTCCCCAGACAAGAACCGTCGGTGAAAATTTCTACCTGCTTAAGCATCTCTGGTAGACTCTCCCTTATGGTGAAAACGGCAAGTCTGACATAAACGAAAACGATGAGCACTGAAATTACGCGACAAATTGTCCTGGATACGGAAACCACCGGTATGAATAAACTGGGGGTACATTATGAAGGACATAAAATTATTGAGGTTGGTGCGGTTGAGGTAATTAATCGTCGACTAACAGGGCGTCATTTTCATGTTTATATAAAACCGGATCGTTTAGTCGACCCTGAAGCCTATCACGTTCATGGTATTAGCGATGAGTTTTTGGCGGATAAGCCAACATACGCTGATATTGCTGATGATTTTCTCGATTTTATCCGTGGTGCTGAACTTGTTATCCATAACGCAACGTTTGATATCGGCTTTATGGATTACGAATTCCGGATGCTAAACCGAGATATCCCAAAGACGGAAACATTCTGTAAAATCACTGATAGCCTGTTTATGGCGCGCAAGATCTTTCCGGGAAAACGGAATAGTTTGGATGCGCTATGCGATCGTTATCAGATAGATAACAGTAAGCGAACGTTGCACGGCGCATTGCTCGATGCCGAGATTTTGGCGGAAGTTTATCTGGCAATGACTGGCGGTCAGACATCGCTGGCCTTTTCAATGGAAGGAGAGTCACAGCGGCAGGAAAATGAAAGCGAGACCATCCAGCGCATTACGCGTCCAGCTTCTGCCTTAAAAGTGCTTTATGCCAATGAAGAGGAATTATTTGCCCATGAACAGCGTTTAGATCTGATCGCCAAAAAGGGTGGCAGCTGTCTGTGGCGTAATGAATAAGTCTTGTTATGACAAAATAACGCTCGTTGAGATGAAATTATAAGCAAACAGAGTCGGTTAGTTATAAAAACCATTGACGTAATAGTACCATCATCTTAGTATTCATCCCGCTCAATGAGCACAGAGTGGAGCGGTAGTTCAGTTGGTTAGAATACCTGCCTGTCACGCAGGGGGTCGCGGGTTCGAGTCCCGTCCGTTCCGCCACTTATTTAGAAGCCCTGAATCGTTCCTGATTCAGGGCTTTGTCATTTTAATGTCTTCTCTTTTAAAAATCCCAATCCTCATCTTCTGTGTTTACGGCTTTACCGATAACGTATGAAGAGCCTGAGCCTGAGAAAAAGTCGTGATTCTCATCGGCATTCGGTGAAAGGGCAGAAAGGATTGCCGGATTAACATCGGTCATACTGGCAGGGAAAAGGGCTTCATAACCCAGGTTCATCAACGCCTTATTGGCGTTGTAGTGCAGGAATTTTTTTACATCTTCTGTCCAGCCAACGCTATCGTAAAGCTCCTGCGTGTATAAAATTTCATTGTCGTAAAGATCCTGTAAGAGGTCATAAGCGAAATCTTTAACTTGTTGCTGACGTGCAGCATCGACTTTCGCCAACCCTTGCTGAAACTTATAGCCGATATAATAACCATGTACGGCTTCATCGCGGATGATGAGCCGTATCAAGTCAGCCGTGTTGGTTAGCTTGGCGCGACTTGACCAATACATTGGCAAATAGAAACCAGAATAAAACAGGAAAGATTCCAGAAAAACGCTGGCCACTTTCTTCATCAGCGGATCGTCGTGCCGATAATGTGACAGAATGATATCGGCTTTTTTCTGTAACGCTGGATTTTCTTCACTCCAGCGATAGGCATCATCCACTTCGTTGGTCAGACACAGCGTTGAAAAAATAGAGCTGTAGGAGCGAGCATGAACCGCTTCCATAAAGCTGATATTGGACAACACGGCCTCTTCATGTGGCGTGATGGCATCAGGCATGAGTGTGGGTGCCCCTACTGTATTCTGAATGGTATCCAACAGCGTTAGCCCAGTGAATACTCGAATAGTGAGTTGGCGCTCATTGGCATTCAGCGTTCCCCATGAAGGAATATCATTGGAAAGAGGCACTTTTTCAGGTAGCCAGAAGTTGGATGTTAGCCTGTTCCAGACTTCCAAATCTTTATCATCTTCAATCTTGTTCCAGTTGATGGCCTGGACGCGCGTTAACAATGTCATAATCAGATTTCCTTTGACGATGGCTTAATCGGTTATAGGGCGCAGGACACACAGCCCTGAACCTCGGTTCCTTCCAGTGCCATCTGCCGTATACGGATGTAATAGATGGTTTTGATCCCTTTGGTCCACGCATAGATTTGTGCTTTATTGATATCGCGAGTGGTAGCGGTATCCCGGAAAAACAGCGTCAGCGACAAGCCCTGATCGACGTGCTGGGTCGCGGCGGCATAGGTATCAATAATTTTTTGCGGGCCAATTTCGTAGGCATCCTGGTAATACTCCAGGTTGTCATTTGTCATATAAGGTGCCGGGTAGTAGACCCGCCCGATCTTGCCTTCTTTACGGATCTCAATGCGCGAAACGATTGGGTGGATGCTTGACGTTGAATGGTTAATATAAGAAATCGACCCGGTTGGCGGCACGGCTTGCAGATTCTGATTATAAAGACCATAGGCCATAACGGATTCACGCAGCGTTGCCCAGTCCTGTTGATTTGGCAGGATAATTCCGGCCTGTGAAAACAGTTCTTTCACGCGCTCGGTGGTGGGCAACCAGCACTGTTCAATATATTTGTCGAAATATTCCCCAGAAGCATAGGTTGAGTTTTCGAAACCGTTAAAACGCTGGTCACGTTCTATTGCCAACTGATTTGATGCTCGAATGGCATGGTAGGCAACGGCATAAAAATAGATGTTGGTGAAATCAATTCCTTCTTCTGAACCATAAAAGATACGCTCTTTTGCCAGATAACCGTGGAGGTTCATCTGCCCTAAACCTATCGCGTGCGACTCATCATTACCTTTCTCAATTGAAGGCACGGAACGAATGTGGCTCATATCAGAAACAGCGGTCAGTGCCCGAATTGCCATTTCTACCGTTTGCCCGAAGTCGGGCGATGACATCGTTTTGGCAATATTTAACGACCCCAGATTGCAGGAAATATCTTTTCCGATATGGCTGTAGTTCAGATTCTCGTCGTATAGGCTGGCATCATTAACCTGTAAAATTTCAGAACACAGGTTACTCATGTTGATACGCCCTTGAATGGGGTTCGCGCGATTGACCGTATCTTCAAACATCATGTAGGGATAGCCAGATTCAAACTGAATTTCAGCCAGGATCTGGAAGAATTCTCTGGCCTTGATGTGCGATTTACGGATACGTTTATCGTTTACCATTTCATGGTATTTTTCACTGATGCTGATTTCCGACAGCGGAACGCCATAAACCTGTTCAACATCATAAGGTGAGAATAGGTACATCACCTGATTGTCTTTCGCGAGTTGGAACGTGATGTCTGGAATAACCACGCCCAGCGATAAGGTTTTAATACGGATTTTCTCATCGGCATTTTCGCGCTTGGTATCCAGAAAACGCAGAATATCAGGATGATGCGCATTGAGGTAAACCGCGCCAGCGCCTTGGCGAGCCCCTAATTGATTGGCATAGGAGAAGGCATCTTCTAACATTTTCATGACGGGAATAATGCCGGATGACTGGTTTTCGATTCGTTTAATCGGCGCGCCCGTTTCACGAATATTGGTTAGCATGAAGGCGACGCCGCCGCCACGCTTGGAAAGTTGGAGTGCGGAGTTAATTGCCCGACCAATCGACTCCATATTATCTTCAATACGCAGCAGAAAGCAGGAAACCAGCTCGCCGCGTTGCTTTTTACCGCAGTTTAGAAACGTTGGTGTCGCTGGTTGGAAACGGCCACTAATGATTTCGTCGACCAGTGCGCTGGCCAGCGCAGTGTCACCAGCGGCAAGCGTTAGTGCAACCAGACAGACGCGATCCTCGTAGCGTTCAAGATAGCGTTTGCCGTCAAACGTTTTGAGCGTGTAACCCGTGTAATATTTGAAAGCACCAAGGAACGTTTGGAAACGGAACTTGTGCGCGTAAGCCTGCTGGAAAAGACTTTTGATGAAGCTAAAGGTGTACTGATCCAACACCTCGGCTTCGTAATAGCCTTCTTCCACCAGATAGCGCAGTTTTTCTTCCAGGTTATGGAAAAACACGGTGTTTTGATTCACATGTTGCAGGAAATAACGTCGTGCGGCCAATCTGTCTTGTTCAAACTGAATATGCCCCTCTGCATCGTAGAGGTTTAACATCGCATTCAGCGAATGGTAGTCCAGCTCAGTTTTGGCTGGTTTAGCGATCATGGATTCTGTTGTTGCCAAAATTCAGTTACTCCCTTGCGCACATTCGCAACATCGTCTGCGGTGCCTAGCAATTCGAAGCGATACAGATAAGGTACCTGGCACTTCTGCGCGATGATGTCGCCTGCGATGCAGTATGCTGCACCGAAATTCATATTCCCTGCGGCAATGACGCCTCTCAGATAATCACGATTTTTCCGGTCATTCAGAAAATGGATTACCTGGCGTGGGACGGCACCTTTGCTACTGCCACCGCCATAACTGGGAACGACCAATATATAAGGTTGTGCCATTTTGAGTGTCGGAAGCTCATCCGCGATGGGGATACGCAGGGCGGGTAGTCCGACCCTGCCAATAAAGCGATGCGTGTTTTCCGACTGGCTGGAAAAATAGACCAGTGGGTTCATTACATCGCCTTACTGCAACCCTTGGGAGGCATGAAGCGTACTGATTTTGTCTGGACGAAAGCCACTCCAGTGATCGTCCGCAGTCATGACAACCGGAACCTGTTGATAACCTAAAGCTCTTACCTGCTGTAACGCCTGGGCATCTTCCGTTAAGTCCACCAGCTGATAATCAATTCCCTGTTTATCCAGTGCACGGCGTGTTGCGTTGCATTGAACACAATCTGGCTTAGTGAAAATAGTAATACGCATGATTCGTATTTACCTTTTGGCGTGAAAGAAGTTTGTCGGAGCGGCTATCTTTATGGGTACGTGTACCCAGACCGATCCACGAAGTAACCATCAGTAGTGATCGAGTTACGTTTTGAATACTAGATGTAGTTGTTTTAAAATTCAACCATACAATATATAGGAATTTGTCGTGACCTTATGTAAAAGGCGGCTAAGCCTGATGGGATAAGGGCAACACGAAATTTTCGTGAAAAATAACGTTTAGAAAATAAGATTAATGGTGATCACCGCGAGGGATGGGTGTGCTCTGTTTCCGCTGACACCTATGCGATCATATTGAGTCAGCGTGAAAAAGCCGAAATTATTGTGCGTAGGACAGTAACCCGAGTGAATTGCGGGCTAACGATTGGCATTTTTTTTGCGTTGGAATGGCGATTTTGCTGAGGTCTCGATAACTGTCCTCACCCATGGCTGTCATGTTATACGTATTGTAGTTACTAAGATCCCAGCGGTTTTGCTGTGCGAACGCCACCAACGTGCGGCGAATTTGCTCATTGGGTAGATCCTGATAGCCACAATTATTTTTCAGATAAACAAAAATTGCGGTCAGATCGGCCAGATCTTCGGCTTCAAATTCGTTAAGCGCCTTGCTGGCGGAGGAGAAGCTCATCAGACTCAGCAGGAGCATCACCAGCGCAGAGTTTTTCATGGTTAAGCCTGTTCTGGACATCGTCTGATGACGTTATCACAGATGTTGCCTTGGGTTCCAAACTTTCTTGTCGCCAGCGAGCGCCGTGTGGAGAAAAGATCATCTGGTCAGATGAAGTCGCGGCTATCAAGCTGGAGAGGGCTGGCATTCACCTCAGGCAAGTCGTTTCTTTTTGGTTAATCGTGCGATTACAGGCTATTTATCATTGATTGACGTCATGACGCCGACATCAAGCTCTGTTATTAATAATAAAGGCCTAATTCTATCGTTCATACTTTTATGATTTCTGGTGTCTGGCGCGTCAGTAGCGGGTTGTTGGCGGGATTGTTGCTGTTGCCTTTGGCAACGGTATTCCTTCAATCATTTTTTATGACGAGTGACCAGCCTATGACCTATTGGCAGACCGGATTACCGGTGTCTCTGCTTCATTCCGCAGTGACGGTCACCGGAACCGTATTGATCAGCCTGATCATTGGATTACCTGCCGCTTGGCTGATGGCGATGTATCGTTTTCCCGGCCAGAGAATGTTGCGATGGGGGCTCTGCTTGCCTCTGGCAATGCCTGCATTCCTGCTCGCTTATCTTTATGCCGATGTCTTGACGTTCATTAGTCCTTTTGTTGACCCTATCGTTAAGCCTTGGCGTGATTCATCATTTTGGCCGCCAGAGTTGATGGTTTCGCTCAGCGGTGCATGTATCGTGCTGGCATTCGTTCTGTATCCTTATATTTATTTATTGGTGCATCACGCGTTAGTGAGGCAACCTGCCAGCCTGATCAACGCTGCGCGGTTGCTTAAACATTCCCGCTCACAGGTGATATGGCGACTTTGTTTGCCTATAGCCCGGCCAGCGATTGTTACAGGGGCGATATTGGTTGCCGTAGAAGCGTTGGGTGACTATGGCACCGCATCTTATCTGGCGATCTCCACGTTAATGACGTCCGTGTTGGATATAGGACAGCAAGGCGATCTTATTACTGCGGCACGTATTGCTGTGGTGATGCTCCCTATTATTTTTCTCTTGGTTTTCCTGGCTTCTATCTGGCGACGTAAACAGCAGGTTTATCAGGCTTATTTTCAGTCAGCGCCGATGACCGTTCCTCTATTGACTGGCTGGCGGAGTGGTTTAGCGCAGTGCTACTGTTGGACGCTTGTTAGCCTGACGTTTATTTTTCCACTCTTGTATCTGATTTTTGAGGCTGCGGTAAATGTTATGCCGAGTTTGGATATGGCCTTCTTGCATGCGATGGGGAATAGCTTGCTGACGTCTGTCCTGGCCACCTTATTGATTACGCTGATGTCACTGCTATTTATTTTCTATACCCGCACGGCGGGGGCATTCGCTAACCCCCTTCCTGTAAAATTGGTCAATTTGAGCTATGCGATACCGGGTGCGATATTGGGGATCGGGCTATTTATTCCGCTGAGCTTGATTGATCGTTATATCGGATTGTTTGCTACAAACCATGGTTTTACTGCGCCTGAAATCGTGTTGTCAACGTCCTTGTTCATTCTGGTATTGGCCTATTGCGTGAAATTTGGCCGTCTGATGTTGGATGGGTTGGAACATCATATGGCAAAGATCCCTGTATCGTTGGATCAGGCCACGCTGTTGCTGAAATGCTCTGTTGGTCAACGCTGGACGCGGGTACATATCCCTCTGTTGCGACACAGTTTACTGTTTGGAGCGCTATTGATCTTCACTGAGGGTATGAAAGAGCTGAATGCTTCTTTATTACTCCGTCCGTTTCATCTTGAAACACTGGCAACCCATGTCTTCCGATTGGTTTCTGAGGATCAGATGGCTTCGCTAGCGTTACCCGCGTTGATTTTGGTTGTTATTGGTATTGCCCCCATAGTCGGTTTGAGCCGAATTCTGAACATCAAAGGATAATCAAATGGTGATGTCGGTGGATATTCTGAGCGTGCAGTCATTAAGCCATAATGTGCCGCAGGGATTGAGCCTGGAGAATGTCACGTTTGCCGTCAGGGCAGATGAAACCATCTGTTTGCTAGGGAGGAATGGGTGTGGCAAAACGACGTTATTGCAGGCTATTGCTGGTTTGTTACCGATAGACAAGGGGGAGATTCAGCTTGCAGGACAAACGCTGAGCAAGTCGGATCAGATTGTTCCGCCAGAACAACGTCAGGTCGGTATGATTTTTCAGGACGATGTGCTTTTTCCTCATCTGACGGTCACGGGTAACGTCGCCTTCGGTTTATATGGTCAACCCGATGATGATATTGCACGCGTTTGTAGCGAAATGCTCGAATTGCTTAAGATCGATGATGTCGCCTCTCGCTATCCTCATGAACTATCTAATGAACAACGGCAGCGCTTATCGATTGCGCGGGCGCTGGCCTGTGAGCCTAAGTTACTGTTGTTGGATGAACCTTTCCCCGGTGTAGACAGCCAACGCCGTTATCATTTGATCTCCGAACTCAGACAAATACTTAAACGGCGTCATGTCGCCGCTATTTTTGCCATGCATAACAGAGAAGATGCATTTGCCTGTGCCGACCATCTTATTTTATTGGAAGACGGTAAAATTGCTCAGCAGGGATATCCATCCGAGCTTTTCTACCGTCCTGTCAGCCGGTTTGTTGCCGATTTTATGGGAAATACGAACTACTTACCGGTGACGATCATGAGCGATCACCAATGGCAGAGTGTGTTGGGCGATCACCATGCAAATCATCCACTGAATCAGCCGATTGACTCGACGTGCGACTGGATGGTCCGTCCTCTGGACGTTGCGTTGGCATTGGACCCAGATGGCACAGCGCATGTTGAGGATCGGCTTTTTACTGGCACATCTAACCTTTATAACGTGAGCTTGGGAGAATTAACGATTTTGGTGCAGACCAGTAACTGGTTTGAGCCGGGACAGAATGTACGTCTCAGTATTAAAACCGATCAACCGGTACTTTTTCCTGTCACGCCGGCTACGGGGGAATAACCCCATAGGGTAGAACGGCCTTAGGTCTTCATCACGAATCTGTATGATTGCCAGTCCCCTCTTCTTGGGGGAGGAATGGGGATAACGCGTCATTTCTGGTATACTCCGCGCTCTTAGGCACTATCTGCCTGCGCTGACAGCGGCTCAGCATAGGGGCACTATCGGTTGAATCGTCGGCTTTGCTGATGATGTCGGATTCTTTTATTCAAAGAGTTATGAGTATGATGAAGCATACTGTAGAGGTCATGATTTCCGAGCAGGAAGTGATGGCTCGAGTTAATGAGTTAGGCCGGGAAATCAGCGATCACTACCGGGATCGTGGTAACGATATGGTACTGGTTGGCCTGTTGCGTGGCTCTTTTATTTTTATGGCAGACTTGTGCCGTGCCATCAATGTTTCTCATGAAGTCGATTTCATGACGGCATCCAGCTACGGCAGCGGCATGAACACCACCCGAGACGTTAAGATCTTAAAAGATCTGGATGAGGATATTCGCGGTAAAGATGTTCTGATTGTTGAAGATATCATTGACTCTGGCAATACGCTGAGCCGTGTCCGTGAGATCCTGCAATTGCGTGAACCGAAATCCCTGGCGATCTGTACCTTATTGGATAAACCGGAACGTCGTGAAGTGGATGTCAAGGTTGAATGGGTTGGGTTCTCCATCCCTGATGAATTCGTGGTGGGGTATGGTATTGATTACGCCCAGCACTATCGTCATTTGCCTTATGTGGGAAAAGTGATTCCTCAGTAATAAATGTATTGAGAAATAAATGCATTGAGGAATAAACGTATTGGAGAACGAATGACGCCCAACATTCATGGGCGTCACAATGGCATTAAGGCATGGAAGAAATGGCACGACGGTAGCGTTGTTCCAGTGTTTCCCTGCTGGTGGCGGTGACTTCCAAATCGCGCAATCGACCGTCCTGAATACCGTATACCCAGCCGTGGATCATGACTTTTTGCCCGCGTTTCCAGGCTGACTGCATAATGGTAGAGTGACCAAGGTTATAAACCTGCTCTACGACATTGATTTCACACAGCGTATTCAGTCGTTGCTCGGGAGGAAGTTCGCCTAGCAGTGAACTGTGTTTGTACCATAGGTCGCGAATGTGTAGCAGCCAGTTATTGATTAACCCCAACTCGGGATTTTCGACAGCAGCCTGTACACCGCCACAGCCATAATGGCCGCAGATAATAATGTGTTTAACTTCTAACACTTCGACAGCATATTGCACGACAGAGAGGCAATTGAGGTCAGTGTGTATCACCAGATTGGCAACGTTACGGTGAACAAACAGTTCTCCCGGTTCGAGGCTGGTCAAACTTTCGGCAGGTACGCGACTATCCGAGCATCCAATCCATAAGAAACGAGGTCGTTGTGCCTGCGCCAGCCGTTCAAAATAACCAGGATCTTCTTCCACCATCGTGTTGGACCAAAGCTGGTTATTGGCGATGAGTGTTTCAATATCTTTCATGAAAGTAAATGACCTGTAACAGACAAGAAGCAGTGGAGGTAATATAAGGCAACAATCGTCGTTTGAAAAACGATAGTTTTAAAATCGAAACTGTAGAACTCACTGATAATAAGGCAATCCATTTCTTATGACATATGCACTGGAACTGGCGCAATTAACCAAAACATATGCCGGTGGCGTCAAAGCGTTGCGTGGCATCGATCTGCGGGTTGAAGCGGGTGATTTTTATGCGCTGTTGGGACCCAATGGCGCAGGAAAATCCACCACCATCGGGATTATCAGCTCATTAGTGAATAAAACTGCCGGAAAAGTACAGGTTTTTGGTTATGACCT
The DNA here is from genome assembly GCF_046237015.1 of Pectobacterium hainanensis. Lineage (NCBI taxonomy): Bacteria > Pseudomonadati > Pseudomonadota > Gammaproteobacteria > Enterobacterales > Pectobacteriaceae > Pectobacterium > Pectobacterium hainanensis. The sequence goes on along the minus strand of NZ_JBJYIN010000024.1, from coordinate 33,726 downwards.
GGATCGGGATATTGTTAATGCAAAACGCCAACTGGGGCTGGTGCCGCAAGAGTTCAACTTCAACCAGTTCGAAACGGTATTGCAAATAGTGGTAAGTCAGGCGGGGTATTATGGCGTCAGACGCAGTGAAGCGTTGCTAAGAGCGGAAAAATATCTCAAACAGCTCGATCTCTGGGAAAAACGGAATGAAAAATCCCGTATGCTTTCTGGTGGGATGAAACGTCGTCTGATGATTGCTCGTGCATTGATGCATGAGCCTAAACTATTGATCCTTGATGAGCCTACTGCTGGCGTAGATATTGAATTACGTCGTTCTATGTGGGGTTTTCTGAAAGAACTCAACGCGCAGGGAACCACGATTATTCTGACGACGCATTATCTGGAAGAGGCGGAAATGCTGTGCCGCAACATCGGTATTATTCAGAATGGGGAATTGGTGGAAAATACCTCTATGCGCCATTTACTTTCCAAACTGAAATCTGAAACCTTTATTTTTGATTTGGCGGCCAAAAGTCCGTTGCCGCAGCTTGAAGGCTATCAATCCCGTTTGATTGACACCTCGACGCTTGAAGTTGATGTACTACGAGAGCAAGGTTTGAACGCCTTGTTCAGTCAGTTAAGTGCGCAGGGAGTACAGGTGTTGAGTATGCGTAACAAGGCAAACCGACTCGAGGAACTGTTCGTGACGCTGGTTAATGGTAATGGAGAAAAAGCATGATGCAACTGTATTGGGTGGCCTTGCAGAGTATCTGGATTAAAGAGGTCAACCGCTTTGGGCGTATCTGGGTACAAACGCTGTTACCACCGGTTATCACCATGACGTTGTATTTCATTATTTTTGGTAACCTGATTGGTTCGCGTATTGGTGAAATGCATGGCTTTGATTACATGCAGTTTATTGTCCCCGGACTGATTATGATGTCGGTCATTACCAATTCTTATGCGAACGTCGCGTCTTCATTTTTTAGCGCGAAGTTTCAGCGCAACATTGAAGAATTATTGGTTGCACCGGTTCCTACTCATGTTGTTATTGCTGGCTATGTTGGCGGCGGTGTGGCTCGTGGCGTATGCGTGGGCGTATTGGTCACCATTGTTTCGTTGTTTTTTGTGCCGCTGCATGTTCACGCCTGGTGGATTATTGTGCTGACGCTGCTGTTAACCGCCGTGCTGTTCTCATTGGCCGGTTTGCTGAATGCCGTATTCGCCAAAACATTTGATGATATCAGTCTGGTTCCAACGTTTGTATTGACGCCGCTGACTTATCTCGGTGGGGTATTTTACTCACTGACGCTGTTGCCTCCGTTCTGGCAGGCGGTATCAAAACTTAACCCTGTTGTGTATATGATTAGCGGGTTTCGCTATGGTTTCCTTGGTATTAATGATGTGCCATTGGTATTTACCATGACAGTGCTGGCGGGGTTTATCGTAGTCTTTTATCTGTTGGCATGGTGGTTAATTGAACGTGGTCGCGGGCTGCGGACGTAACGGTAGATAAATAAGGCGGTGTTTCCACCGCCTTTAGCCTATCGATAAAACGTCAGGCAACTTGCACAGGGATGGCTTTGGCCTGTCGTTGCAGTTCGTTATCTCCAGAAAAGTAGGCGACGTTAGGGCGATGTGTTCTTGCCTGTTCATCGGACATCTGGACATAAGAACAGATAATAAGTTTATCCCCCACACAGGCACAGCGCGCCGCCGCGCCATTCACCGAGATAATCTTTGAGCCTCTTTCACCAGAAATCGCATAAGTTGAGAAGCGCTGACCATTATCCACATTATAAATATCAATGGCTTCATATTCCAGAATGCCTGCGGCATCCATAAAATCCTGATCGATGGCGCAAGAGCCTTCATAGTGCAAATCAGCCTGGGTGACTTTCACCCGATGCAATTTGCCTTGCAGCATGGTACGTATCATCGCGTTGTTACCTCGGTTCATACAGTCAAATCGACCTGCTGGTTATCAATCAAACGTGCTTTGCCTAACCAGGCGGCCATGAGAACAACCGCACGAGTGCTGGTTGTCGTCAGGGGTTGTAGTGTGTCAGCGTCACAAATAAACAGTTCATCAGGCGTAAAACCCGCCTGCCGCAGTTTTTCTTCAGCCTGACCCAGTAAATCATCAATCTGTCGATCGCCGTTGGCTAATTGCTCAACCACGTTCGTCGTGATCCTATTTAACGCTGGGGCGAGTTTACGTTCTTCCGGGGTGAGATAGCCGTTACGTGAACTCAATGCCAAACCGTCTTTCGCTCGAATAATGGGGACGCCGATAATGCTGATGTCATAGCCCATATCTCTGACAAGCTGACGGATTAGCGCCAGTTGTTGGTAATCTTTTTCACCGAAGCAGGCGATATCCGGCTGTACCATATTGAACAGTTTGCTGACAATGGTTGCGACACCGCGAAAATGGCCAGGACGGCTGACTCCCTCTAGCATATAAGAGAGACCGGGCACTTCGACAAACGTTTGCGCTTCCAACCCATTTGGATATATCACATTTGGGCTAGGAGAAAAAACCAGATCGACCCCTTTCCGGTTTAGTTTTTCGCAGTCTTCCTGCAAGGTGCGAGGATAGTGAGTCAGGTCATCTTGCCGTTCGAACTGCATCGGGTTCACGAAAATACTGACAATAACGATGTCAGCGCGTGCTCTGGCTTCGTCGACTAATGCCAGATGTCCATCATGCAGATTCCCCATCGTGGGTACTAGCGCAATACGCTTTCCACTTTGACGCCAGCGGCGAACTTCGCGGCCCAGTAGCAGAGGGGTTTCAATAATCAACACGCTTCACTACTCCTTAAAACCTAATGAAAAGAATGTGCTTCAGCTGGATAAACACCTTGTTCTACCTCTTGAACATAGAGGCGGATGGCGGCACGAATATCACCACTTTGTGCTAAAAAGTTTTTGGCAAATTTAGGCGTTTTCTCACCCGTAATGCCAAGCGCATCATGCATAACGAGAATTTGGCCATCGGTGACGTTGCCCGCCCCAATACCAATAACCGGAATGGCAACGGCTTCTGTGATCCGCTGGGCTAGCGCGACCGGAACACATTCCAGTACTAATAATTGAGCACCAGCTTGTTCAAGGGCAAGGGCATCTTCAAGCAGCTGATTTGCTGCCGTTTCGTCTCGTCCCTGAATCTTGTAACCGCCGAAAATATTTACAGACTGCGGTGTCAGCCCCAGGTGCCCACAAACGGGAACGGCGCGTTCGGTGAGCATTTTCACCGTTGGAACCAGCCAACTTCCCCCTTCCAGTTTTACCATATTGGCACCTGCTCGCATGAGCTTTGCCGCCTGACCAAACGTTTGCTCGGGAGTGGCATAACTCATGAATGGCATGTCCGAAAGTAACATGGCAAAGGGGGCGCCGCGGCGAACACTATGGGTATGATAGACAATATCGTCGACAGTAACCGGGAGTGTTGAATCGTGCCCTTGTAAGGTCATGCCGAGAGAATCGCCAACCAACATGACGTTAATCCCTTGTTCATAGAACAAACGAGAGAAACTGGCATCGTAGGCCGTAATTGAAGCAAATTTCCGTTTTTCTTGTTTCCATTGGCGTAAATGGGAGATGGTCGTCGGTTTCATGACAGCCTTCCTATGTCAATAGGTCGAAGAATGAAAGGCGATCATTCTAATGGATGCTGATGCATAGGGATACATTCTTATGATCCCCCATTTGGCATGAAATATTGCAGAAGGTTGACTACGGGGGACAATGCAGAATGTAGACGATTTAATCGTGCTGAAGATCGTCCCATAATGTCAGACCATTGCGATCGACACAGGCAAGGCGATGAGAAAGCGATTCGCCATCAGGGAAATGCAGATCGGGAGCAATCTCCGCGAGGGGATACAACATAAACTCGCGGTTTTTCATATCGTAATGCGGAATGGTTAAGCGAGGGGTCTTCATCACAGTGTTCCCAAACAGAAGGATATCCAGGTCCAGTGTGCGAGGCCCCCAACGATGCGCTTTGCGCTCGCGTCCTTGTTCAAGCTCAATCGTCTGTGTACAGTCGAGCAGCTGTTCCGCTTCCAGCTCAGTATCTAAGGCAACAACGGCGTTGAGATAGTCTGGTTGATCCTGTGGGCCGAGTGGGCGGCTACGGTAAAAAGAAGAGCACTTGATCACTCGGGTACGCGATATGTTATCCAGCGCGATTAAAGCGGCTTTCACCTGATGTAATGGTTGAGCCAGATTGCTGCCCAACGCCAGATACACACACGTCATCAGACTTTTTCTCTGCGGAATTCTGTCGGTTTACGAGGGCGGCGAGGCCGAGAGCGACGATGAGGCGTAGGGCCATCATCCAGCGATTTCAGCATATTTTGCTGTAGTGGCGGGGCGGCAACCTGGAATTCACTCCACCATGCGCTCAGACGTAACAGTTCCTGATGGTTTTCAATTTCAGCACGCAGACAAAGCAGGTCATAAGCTGCACGGAATTTGGGATGTTCCATCAGTTTGTACGCCCGTTTTCCCTGACGACGAGATAAACGCAACTGCAATTGCCAGATATCCCGCACTAAAGAGGTAATGCGTTTAGGAATAGCCAAAGAACGGCACTGTTCATCCAATATATCGTTCATTGCCAGCGAAAATGCATCGAAATAGGCCAGACCACTTTCCTGTGCCAGTTTTTGTGCGTGCTCAATTAGCGGATACCACAGCATAGCGGAGAACAAGAATGCCGGATTAACGCGCATGTTATTTTGCAGGCGTTGATCGGTATTTTTTAAAACCTGTTCGACCATCCGTTCCAGCGTACTATCACCCGCTGCGGTAAAATGGCGGCTGATAAGTGGAAACAGTGGTTGGAATAGCTGGTATTCACACAACATTTTGTACGTTGGGTAACCGTAGCCGGTTTGCAGCAGCTTTAATGATTCTTCAAACATCCGTGCCGCAGGAATATCGTGCAGTAGCGCAGCTAAGCGAGGAATTGGCTGTGCGGTTTCCGGGCAGATAGTCATCCCCAGTTTGGCGGCGAAACGAACCGCACGCAACATTCTTACCGGGTCTTCACGGTAGCGGGTTTCGGGATCGCCAATCATACGAATGACGCCCTGGCGCAGATCGTTCAACCCATTAGTGTAATCACGGACGGTGAAATCAGCGATGGTGTAATACAGGCTGTTGATGGAGAAATCACGGCGCTGAGCGTCTTCCTCAATCGACCCGAAAATGTTATCGCGTAACAGCATGCCACTCTGAGCCTGCTGCGCGGAATTCTTGGTTTCTTGCTGTTCCTGATGTTGGTCATGATGACCGCGGAACGTTGCTACCTCAATCACTTCCGGGCCGAACATGACATGAGCCAGACGGAAACGGCGACCAACCAGACGGCAGTTACGGAAGAGTTTACGCACCTGTTCGGGGGTCGCATTCGTCGTGATATCAAAATCTTTGGGTTTTTTCCCCAACAGCAGGTCACGAACGCCACCACCGACTAAATAAGCCTCATAGCCCGCTTTGTTCAGGCGATAAAGTACCTTTAGCGCGTTATCACTGATATCGCTGCGTGAAATATTGTGCTGGTCACGCGGAATCACCGTCAAATGCTGACGCGGTTCCTCAGGTTCGACTGCTTCGCTCTCACGATTCAGTACTTTACGGCAAAAATTAGCGACTCGGGTAAAAATAATACACCTCGATAGTGATGGATAAATAAAGGCGACGTCCCGCCTGATGGGCGGCCAAGGATGACCCGCCACAAAAAATAGCGGCTAATCATAGCTCACCAAGCCCTCTTTGAGAATGCTCATGTGATCGCTGGCAGATTTATTGCCGCCTCTGTAGGAATTTTATTCAGTGACCAATGTCTTATCGCCCACTCAAGTAGAGACTCAAGCGCCAGATCGCGCCAGCTTTCCGGCAGCGGCTGATGTAAAAATTGTAATGCAGCAATCAATATCGGCCGAGGATCGTTTCCCGGTAGGGCAGGTGCGTGGTTTTGTTTGGATAGTTTTTGCCCTGCGGCATCAAGCACCAGCGGCAGATGAATATATTGTGGCTCCTGATAGCCAAGCTGACGATAAAGCGCAATTTGTCGTACTGTCGGCTCAATTAAATCTGCACCACGTACGATTTCGGTTATCCCTTGTTCATGATCGTCTACGACGACGGCAAGATTGTAGGCAAATAACCCGTCCCGGCGATGAATAATAAAATCCTCTTCAGCCAGCGCTCGGTCGGCATGTATCTCTCCACGCAAGCGATCGGTGAAATGGAATACGGGGGCTGACTGACGTAATCGCAGCGCGGCTTGTTCTGCATGGTGGCCAAGATTGCGGCAGTGGCCATCGTATTTGCCACCCAACTGTTGGATACGGTTGCGGGTACAGGTGCAATAATAGCTTAATCCACGCTGTTGGAGTTGGTGAAGCGCATCAAGGTACAACGAGTGTCGCTGCGACTGGTACACCACTTCGCCATCCCAATACAAACCATAGTGTTCCAGTTGGGAAAGAATACGGGATGCTGCGCCAGGAATTTCACGGGGAGGATCGATATCTTCAATTCGCACCAGCCAGCGTCCGTGTTGAGCACGGGCCTGAAGGTAACTGCCCAACGCGGCGACGAGTGAACCAAAATGCAGATCGCCAGAAGGTGAGGGGGCAAATCGCCCAATGTAATGATCGGTTTCTGACATAGTGATATGCGTGGTGTTAACGATACGCATGGTTTGCGAGCATAAAGCCTATCCCTGTGTACGCATGCTGTGCCCACAGGGTAGGCTTTCGAGTGGATAATTATCCTGCCATTTGCTTTTCGCGTATTTCTGCCAGCGTTTTGCAGTCAATACACAAATCAGCAGTCGGGCGTGCTTCCAGACGGCGAATGCCGATTTCTACGCCGCAGGAATCACAGAAACCAAAATCTTCGTCTTCGATCTTTTGCAATGTTTTTGCAATCTTCTTGATCAGCTTACGCTCCCGATCGCGGTTGCGTAGTTCGAGGCTAAATTCTTCTTCCTGTGCCGCGCGATCCACGGGATCGGGAAAATTGGCTGCTTCATCTCGCATATGCGATACAGTACGATCCACTTCGTCCCTGAGTTGATTGCGCCATGCTTCAAGAATACGCTTGAAATGAGCCAGCTGAGCGTCGTTCATATACTCTTCGCCCGGCTTCTCCTGGTACGGCTCTACTCCGGCAATTGCGAGAATGCTCAGAGAAGATGTCTTACGGTTTTGCCCTTCTTGCATGTTGCTTCTCCTACATAACACGACACGCACTATACCCTGCTTAGTTGACGTTACCGCGTTGTCGGTCACAATAAAGGTTGACGACTTTCACAATCCGAACGGCTTATTTTTAATAAGCGCTTCGGTGTCCCCTCACGTGCTCTCCAGCAGTAATGTCAATCACTCTGGGTACATCGATCCCCCTAGGGGGGAAAAACAGGCCGCTATAAATAGCAGATGAAGATTAGGTTGGCAATGGTTCCTGACACCGGCCCGATAAAGTGTGAGGAACCGCGAATTATCATCAGATGATAAACAACGTGTTAGCGTGTTATTACGGTGCTCACTTTATTTACCCTCAATACCCGTCATACTTCAAGCTGCTTGTGCGTTGGCTGCCCTTACTCACCCCAGTCACTTACTTATGTAAGCTCCTGGGATTCATGCGGTTGCCGCCTTCACGCAACTTGAATTATTTAGGGTATACATAATGGCAGCTTATGGGTAAGTTTGATGCCATCAGGGCATAATGTGGAGGCATAACATAAAATTTCAACCCCCTGCTGCTGTGCGATCATCAATAACTCAGCATAATGTGGATCAATGTGTCGGGCTGGTGAAACCATCGTAATTCCTGAATGTAGCACGGCGAAAAACAGCACGGCGCGTTCACCATTAGCCACGACCTGTTGCAGTTCACGTAAATGTTTCTGTCCTCTCAAGGTGACTGCATCGGGAAAGTAACCACATCCATGTTGCAATAATGTGACAGACTTGACTTCAATATAGCAGCTAATCTGGTCTGGTGCCTGTAAGAGCAGATCAATGCGGCTGTTTTCCGTACCGTATTTCACTTCGGTTTTTAACGTAGTATAGCCAGCCAGTTCCGCGATCCGATTTTCAGATACGGCTTCATGCACGACGGTGTTAGCACGCAGCGTATTGACACAAATCCATTCATTTTGCTGTGTTTCCGTTAATTCCCAACTATGGGGATACCGTCGTTTGGGGTTATCAGACGTGGAATACCAGACTGTGTCACCTGGTGTCGCACAGCCCGTCATGGCCCCAGTATTGGCACAGTGCAGCGTGAGCTGTTCGCCATCAGGGGTAACGACATCGGCAAGAAAGCGTTTGTAGCGTTTAATCAGCCGTGCAGGCTGCAAGCGAGGGGTAAATTGCATGGATATCCTAGAGTGGAGGTGATTCGATCAGTGGCCAGCTTGCGAGGGTCTCATAGCGGGTTCTGCCGTGCTCAAATAAAGACTGATACAGTGAGAAATGCGTTATGTTTACCGACCAATTGAAGCCCATTGGCGGGATGGAAACCGGTTTAGTCGCGCCACGTAACAGTGTGATATGGGGATGGAAAGGCTGGGTTGTTTGGTAACAGCCATTGCGTGCCGCCTGGGCACGTAATAATTCCGCCAATTGCAGTAAGCTTCTCGGTGCTTGCCGACATCCCATCCAGATCACGCCGGGACGCGGCCAATGACCTGCATCATTTAAATGTACGGTAAATGCCGATTGGCTGATTCGCCCTGCCAATGTGCGCAATACCTGCTCTTTTTGCGTACTGATTTCTCCAAGAAAAGCCAGCGTTAAGTGAAGATTGTCGGCGGCAACGGGTCGACCAGCTTCCGGTAAGAAATGGCCTGCTCGCCAGGCGATAATCTCCTGCTGAATTTTTTTCGGCAGTGATAAGGCAAAAAACAGTCGGCGGGTGGCGTGCATGTTTCTCTTCCTGTTCTGATTCCATCCGATGTTATTGGTATTCGATGCTACAATGCCCGCCGCTGAAAGTTAACTTTTACGGAGATCGTTGTGATGTTACCGCCCGTCAGTGCCGTATTAAATGACGTCATCACGGCGCTGCATACGTCGCCCCAAGTGTTGCTGAATGCGCCTACCGGTGCCGGGAAGTCAACCTGGCTACCGTTACAGTTACTGCAACAGGGTAACCTGAACGGACGGATCATTATGCTTGAGCCACGGCGGTTGGCGGCAAAAAGCGTGGCATGGCGTTTGGCGCAGCAATTGGGTGAAGAACCGGGGCAGACCATCGGTTACCGAATGCGTGCAGAGAGCCGGGTGAGTGCCTCGACGCGCCTGGAGGTGGTGACAGAAGGCATGTTAACGCGCTTATTGCAGCAGGATGCTGAGCTGAACGATATTGCGTTGGTGATTCTCGATGAGTTTCATGAGCGTAGTTTGCAGGCGGATTTGGCATTGGCGCTCTTGCTGGATGTACAGCAAGGTCTGCGAGAGGATTTGAAGCTGTTGATCATGTCTGCCACGCTGGACAACCCGCGTCTTGGCGCATTACTGCCATCGGCTATTCATGTCGTATCTGAAGGGCGAAGCTATCCGGTCGAACGCCACTATGTTCCGCTTAATACTCAGGAGCGATTGGAGGATGGGGTTGCTCGTCAGGTAAGACGGATAATGGCTGAGCAGACCGGATCGTTGCTGCTGTTTTTACCTGGTGTTGCTGAAATTAAGCGCGTTCAGGCTTTGTTGGACACAGTAATAGGGGAGGACGTGGATTTGTGTCCTCTGTATGGTGCGTTAACACTGGCAGAACAGCAAAAAGCGATTTTACCCGCTGAGCAGGGGCGCCGTAAGGTCGTGCTTGCGACCAATATTGCCGAAACCAGTCTGACCATTGAAGGGATTCGTTTAGTCGTTGATGGCTGCCTGGAGCGGGTGGCGCGTTTCGATGTAAAGAGCGGACTTACTCGTTTGGTTACCCAGCGCATTAGTCAGGCGTCGATGGTTCAGCGTGCCGGACGTGCTGGGCGATTAGCGCCTGGGATGTGCTGGCACTTGTGTTCCAGAGAGCAGGCAGAACGTGCTGCGGCGCAAAGCGATGCTGAAATTCTCAGTAGCGATCTGAGTCATTTCTTGCTGGATTTATTACAGTGGGGATGTGCGGATGTCGGTCAGCTCACCTGGCTGGATCGGCCACCAACGCCTGCTTTACAGTCTGCACGACACTTATTACGTCAATTAAACATTATTGACCAGCAGGATCGATTAACGTCTGATGGGCGAAAAATTGCTGCGCTCGGATGTGATGCACGGCTGGCAACCATGCTTTTTGCTGCGACTCGCCAAGGCGATGACGCTCTGGCAACGGCAGGTTGTCTGGCTGCAATGTTAGAAGAGCCGCCGCGTAATGGATCGATTAACCTGCTAGATTGGTTGCATCGACCATTAGCACATTGGCAGCGGCGTGGGCATCAATTGACGCGACGTTTGGCACCAGTGTCTGGTCGTATTAATTCGTCGTGGGCCGCTTGGCTATTGGCTCAGGCATTTCCCGATCGGATTGCCCGTCGACGCGGTCAGGATGGACGTTATCAGTTGGCGAGTGGCATCGGTGCGATGATGCCGGTTGATGATGCTTTATCTGGCAATGACTGGCTGTTGATTCCTGCGTTATTGCAAAACCACCATACTGCGGATGCCCGTATTTTACTGGCTTTACCGTTGGCGATTGATCAACTGGTGCAGCAACTTCCCGAGTTGGTCAGTGAGCATAACATCGTGCAGTGGGATGAAGAAAAAGGTACGCTGCGCGCCAGTCAACGTCGTCAGATTGGCCATCTGATTTTACAAACGCGGCCATTGACGAAACCGTCTGATGACGTGTTCCAGCAGGCAATGCTGAGCTGGCTGCGTGAACAGGGGTTATCCCTATTAAATTGGGATTCACCGGCGGCGCAACTTCGTGTCCGTTTGCAGTGTGCTCGCCAGTGGCTGTCCGAGACTGATTGGCCTGCGGTGGATGATGAAACGTTGTTAGCGACACTGGAGTCGTGGTTGTTGCCTTCTTTAGCCAGTGTACGTGATCTACGGACGTTGCGACAGGTGGATCTCTGTGAAGCGGTGATGCGACGGTTGGATTGGCCTCAGCGTCAACGACTGGATAGCCTGTTGCCGACTCATTACACTGTGCCAGGCGGTAGCCGTCTACCTATTGTCTATTATGAAGATCGTCCGCCCGTGTTATCGGTACGATTACAGGAGATGTTTGGTGAGCGGCAAAGTCCTATGCTGGCGGAAGGGCGTGTTGCGCTGGTACTGGAATTGCTATCACCCGCTCAGCGCCCATTGCAGATTACGCGCGATTTAGCTGCATTTTGGCAAGGGGCCTATCGTGAGGTACAAAAAGAAATGAAGGGGCGCTATCCCAAGCATGTCTGGCCAGACGATCCGGCAAATGCCGTGCCGACCCGCCGTACCAAAAAGTATCAGAATCACTAATTTCAGACGTTTCCGCTTTCTTGAAAAGTACGGCGGAAACAGAGTAGACGGCCTGAGCGTAGAGCGAGTGGTCGTTAGCAACCTGATGGAGAAGTAATAGTAATGTCTCGGGATGATCGCGAACCTATCGGGCGCAAAGGAAGAGCGTCAGGACGTAAGCCTACACGTAAGCAAACAATACGGCGTCGTAGAGATGACGATTATGATGATGATTATGAAGATGATCGGGATGATTTTGACGATGATGATGGCTATGACGATGATGAGGACGAGATGACCCGGAAACCGCGTAAGAAACGACGCTGGCTTGGGCTTTTCATCAAGGTTTCGCTGGTTTTTGCTGTCCTGATGGCAATTTATGGTGTGTATCTTGATGGCCAGATTCGTAGCCGCATCGAAGGTAAAGTATGGCAATTGCCTGCTGCGGTATATGGTCGCATGGTTAACCTTGAGCCAGGGATGTCTTACAACCAGAAAGAGATGATCAGTCTGTTGGAAGGCATGCAGTACCGTCAGGTCAGCCGTATTACTCGATCGGGCGAATTTAGCGTTCGGGGCAATACCATTGATATGCTGCGGCGTCCGTTTGATTTCCCGGACAGTAAAGAAGGGCAAATTAGCGCCCGATTGACATTTAATAACGATCGTCTGGCTCAGATTCAGAATCTGGATAACCAGCGTAATTTTGGTTTTTTCCGCCTCGATCCAAAATTGATCACGATGATGCAATCGCCGAATGGCGAGCAGCGGTTATTTGTTCAGCGATCGGGTTTTCCTGATTTGTTGGTGGATACGCTAATCGCAACGGAAGATCGCCATTTCTATGAACATGATGGGATCAATCCGTATTCGATTGCTCGCGCCTTTTTGGCAAATATTACGGCGGGGCGTGCGGTTCAGGGGGGCAGTACCTTAACGCAGCAGTTGGTTAAAAACTTGTTCCTGACCAATGAACGTTCGCTGTGGCGTAAGGCCAATGAAGCCTATATGGCGTTGATTATGGACTATCGCTACAGCAAAGATCGTATTTTGGAGCTGTATCTCAATGAGGTTTACCTTGGACAAAGCGGGGGCGATCAAATCCGTGGTTTCCCTTTGGCGAGCCTCTATTACTTTGGGCGTCCGGTTAATGAGTTGAGTCTGGATCAACAGGCTTTACTGGTTGGCATGGTGAAAGGGGCATCGCTCTATAACCCGTGGCGTAACCCGCAGATTACGCTGGAACGTCGTAATCTGGTATTACGTTTGTTACAAAATCAACAGGTTATTGATGGCGACCTGTACAACATGCTAAGCGCTCGCCCGCTAGGTGTGCAACCTAAAGGCGGCGTGATTAGCCCACAGCCTGCCTTTATGCAATTGGTTCGCCAGGAATTGCAGCAGCGCCTGGGCGATAAGATTAACGATTTGTCTGGCGTAAAAATCTTTACCACGCTTGATCCGGTCTCTCAGGATGCGGCGGAAAAATCGGTCGAGGATGGGATCCCGGCGCTAAGGGCAGCACGTAACGTGAATGATCTGGAAGCGGCAATGGTGATCGTTGATCGCTTTAGCGGAGAGGTCCGTGCCATGGTTGGCGGCTCGCAAACACAGTACGCGGGGTTTAACCGTGCATTGCAGGCTCGTCGTCCGGTGGGTTCTTTGGCAAAGCCGCCGACTTATTTGACGGCGTTGAGTCAGCCTGATGTTTATCGTTTAAATACCTGGCTGGCAGATGAGCCACTTTCGCTTAAACAACCTAATGGGCAACTCTGGCAGCCAAAAAACTACGATCGTGAGTTCCGTGGGCGTGTAATGCTGGTTGATGCCTTGGCTAATTCCTTGAACGTCCCAACCGTTAATCTGGGAATGGCCGTTGGTCTGGATCAGATTACTGCAACGTTAAAACGGTTAGGTATCCCTGAAAATGTCATTCAGCCAGTTCCCGCCATGCTATTGGGGGCGATCAGCCTGACGCCCATGGAAGTGGCTCAGGAATATCAGACAATCGCTAGCGGGGGCAATCGTGCGCCGTTGTCATCGTTGCGTTCAGTGATCGCAGAAGATGGTAGCGTGCTGTATCAAAGCTTTCCCCAGGCTGAACGCGCCGTTCCGGCACAGGCTGCCTATCTGACATTATATGGTATGCAGCAGGTGGTTGAGCGTGGAACCTCGCGTTCGCTGGCGGTTAAATTCCCTAATTATCATCTGGCCGCCAAAACCGGGACGACCAACGATCTGCGAGATAGTTGGTTTGCGGGTATTGACGGTAAAGAAGTCGCCATCTCGTGGGTTGGGCGTGATAACAATGGCCCGGCCAAGCTGACGGGGGCAAATGGGGCGCTGACAATTTATCGTCGCTACCTGGAAAATCAAACGCCGTTACCATTGATGCTCACGCCGCCAGAAGGTATTGCGACCATGACGGTAGATGCCAGCGGCAATGTCGTCTGTAACGGCAGTAGCGCTGGGCGCGTTTTGCCAGTATGGACGGATAACCCTCAGGCATTGTGTCAGGCTAGCCAGCCTCCGCAAGTGTCGCAACAGGAACAACAAAACGGTGAAGGCGTTGCCGACTGGATCAAGGAAATGTTCGGTCAGTAGCGCGTCATCTCCCTCATTATCCTCAGTTTTATGGGGGTAATGAGGGGCGCGATGTTTTGCCATCGTCTCTCCTCTCTGGGTTAAATTTCTTGCGGATAGCATTCCGTTACGCCTATCATGCAACCTTTATAATAATCATTATCGTTTGCGATATCCGTTAGCCGCATTACATCTGGTTAAAACTCAAAACGTTATGCAAAATCAAAATAGATTGCCTGATACCACGTTCAGACTGGATGAGGTGAGTTTCTCTATCACGGGGCGCACGTTGCTGCACCCTTTGTCGCTGACATTTCCCGTTGGCAAAGTTTGCGGTTTGATTGGCCATAATGGGTCAGGAAAATCCACGCTGTTGAAAATCCTTGGCCGTCATCAGCCAGCCAGCACGGGCGATGTGTTTCTGGAGGAGCAATCGGCGGCAGCCTGGGATAGCAAATCTTTTGCTCGTAAAGTTGCCTATTTGCCTCAGCAATTGCCTGCGGCAGAAGGGATGACGGTTCGTGAATTGGTCGCGATTGGTCGTTATCCCTGGCATGGGGCATTGGGGCGTTTTGGGAGCGTCGATCGGGAAAAAGTGGATGAAGCGATTACGATGGTTGGACTAAAAACGTTTGCTAACCGTCTGGTTGATAGCTTATCGGGAGGGGAACGGCAGCGGGCCTGGCTGGCAATGACGATGGCGCAGGATAGTCGTTGTTTGCTTCTGGATGAGCCGACTTCGGCGTTGGATATTGCCCATCAGGTTGAGGTGCTGGCGCTCATCCAAAGTATGAGTCGGGAACGCGGATTAACGGTGATCGCCGTATTGCACGATATCAACATGGCTGCCCGTTATTGTGACCATCTCGTGGCATTGCGCGGTGGTGAAATGATCGCTCAGGGTGAGTCTGCTGCGTTAATGCAAAGCGACGTACTGGAGAATATCTACGGTATCCCCATGGGGATATTGCCTCATCCCGGTGGCGGTGCCCCGGTAAGTTACGTTTGCTGATAATGTCTGATTTATTACTCCCAATGATGCCGCCAGATCGTGGCCGACGTCGTCTATTGACCGCGCTAATGCTGTCTCCTTTGATTTACTCTTCTGTCAGTAAAGGGGCAACTTATCCCGATCTTAATCGGATCGTAGCACTTGAATGGTTATCGGTTGAACTGGTGATGGCATTGGGGATCATCCCGATGGCGATTGCCGATAAACCCAATTATCACATCTGGGTTAATGACCCACCGCTCCCGGATCACGTGGTTGATGTAGGTTTCCGTACCGAACCCAATCTTGAGCAACTGGCACAGTTGAAACCATCGCTGATTATTTATGCCGAAGGGTACGGCCCTTCAGCTCAAAAAATGACCCGAATCTCCCCCATTATGGGATTCGGTTTTAGCGACAATAACGGCAAGCCTTTGACGGTTGCTAAGACATCGTTGGTGAAGCTTGCTAACGCTTTGGGGATTCCCCAGGCAGCGGAAAAGCACCTTACGCAGCTTTCACAATTTATGCAGCAGTCGGTTATCGACTTAACGCCATATAAAGCGCGTCCGCTCTTGCTGGTGACGTTATTGGATACGCGACATGCTTTGGTGATTGGTAAAAATAGTCTGTTCCAGGAAGTGATGGACGAGTTGGGGATCGAAAATGCCTGGAAGGGCGAAACCAGTTTCTGGGGCAGTACCATTATCGGTATTGAGCGCTTGACGGAAATTAACAATGCTCATGTGCTTTGTTTTGAGTACGACAATCGTACCTATATTGATCAGGTCGCTAGCAGTCCTCTTTGGCAGGCTATGCCTTTTGTTCGCGATCGGAGTTGGCAGGTGGTTCCTGCGGTTTGGTTGTATGGTGGCACGCTGTCTGCAATGCGTTTTGTCCGGGTTTTGGCGCAGGCATTGGAGGCAAGAGCGTGACCAAGATAAAAAAATCGCCAGACGCGATTTTCAACGTTGTTAGCGGTGGTCATGTTGCGGCCAGACATAAGAAACCGATCTTGCCGATCTTATTGATTGGCCTGTTGCTGCTCATTGCATTCGGTATGGGAGCGTACAATTTACAGTACCAATTACCGCTGGCGCAGTGGTCGCAAGGATTCTGGCAGCCTGATATCAATAATGTCCATCAATTGCTGTTTCACTATAGTTTGTTACCGCGCATGGTGCTGGCCTTGTTGGTTGGCGCAGGCTTAGGGCTGTGCGGCGTCTTGTTTCAACAGGTGTTGCGTAATCCACTGGCAGAACCTTCAACGTTGGGCATTGCATCAGGGGCCCAACTTGGCATCACGGTGGTGACGTTGTGGTCATTGCCGGGCGGTATTGCCGTTCAGCAAATTGCCGCGATGGTAGGGGCATTAACGATTGGTATCTTGGTTTTTGGTGTTGCCTGGGGAAAACGACTTTCACCGGTTACGCTGATTCTGGCTGGGCTGGTGCTCAGTTTTTATTGCGGTGCGGTAAACCAGATATTTGCGCTTTTTTATCATGAGCAATTACAAAGCCTGTTCTTGTGGAACAGTGGTGCCATGAATCAGCAGGATTGGAGTAACGTCCAATTTGTCTTACCTCGCTTTCTTATCTGCTTTTGTCTGGCGCTGTTATTGTTGCGCCCATTAACCCTGATCGGGCTGGATGATGGCGTAGCACGTAATCTTGGGCTTGGGCTATTGTTTGCGCGGCTAAGCGCATTGGGGATTGCGATCTTCCTGAGTGCGCAGTTGGTTAATGCCGTGGGTATTATCGGTTTTATCGGCCTTTTCGCGCCGTTGCTGGCAAAAATGTTGGGGGCTCGACGATTATTACATCGTTTGTTGCTGGCCCCGGTATTAGGCGCATTGTTGCTTGGTGTCGCCGATCAGGTTGTGATTTGGCTGACGTTAGTATGGCGCGAGGTGCCGACAGGTGCCGCTACCGCGTTGTTAGGTGCACCGATACTATTGTGGTTGCTGCCACGACTACGCAGCAATGGGACGCCAGCGGTAATGGATCGTGCCACTGAAGCGCCTATTGAGCGACACCAATGGGGTTGGTGGCTTCTTTTGGGGAGCATGACACTTGTGATGCTGACACTGATTGCCCTGATTTGGGGGAAAAACGCACAAGGGTGGCATTGGGCTAGCGGGGACATGCTAACCGATCTTTTGCCATGGCGTTGGCCACGGGTTTTAGCCGCATTATCTGCGGGTATGATGTTGGCGGTTGCGGGCACCTTAATACAGAAACTGACCGGTAATCCGATGGGGAGTCCGGAAGTATTGGGGATAAGTTCCGGGGCGTCATTCGGTGTCATTATTTTGCTATTTTTTGTGCCCGGTAACGCGTTTATCTGGTTGCTTCCTGCCGGGAGTGCGGGGGCCGCTTTGACGCTGCTGATCATGGTGGTGGTCGCGGGGCGGGGCGGGTTTTCCACGCAGCGGATGTTGCTGGCAGGGATCGCCTTAAGTATGGCGTTTGGGACCGTCATTACCCTACTGCTGGCCAGTGGCGATCCGCGAATGGGAAATGTATTGACCTGGCTTTCAGGGTCTACTTATGCCGTGGAAGCCGCCGATGCCGTGCGGACCGCGGTGATTGCCTGCGTGCTGCTGTTGGTCGTACCGTTGTGTCAGCGCTGGTTGCGGATTTTACCGTTGGGTACGACGACGTCGCGAGCGTTAGGGGTGGCAGTGACGCCGGTACGCCTGTCGGTACTTTTACTGGCCGCAATATTGACTGCGATGTCAACATTGCTTGTCGGCCCAATGAGTTTTGTGGGGTTAATGGCACCGCATTTGGCTCGTATGCTTGGGTTCAGTCGTGTTATTCCGCAGTTGTGTTGCTCTGCGTTGCTCGGTGGGGCGCTAATGGTCATGGCAGACTGGTGTGGCCGAATGATGCTGTATCCTTATCAGATCCCGGCTGGTGTGCTGGCGACATTTATCGGTGCGCCTTATTTTATTTATCTGTTACGCAAGCAGGCGAAATAAGGGTCTGATTAATCATAACGGCGTCAGTGGATGACGCCGTTATGATGATGGAAAAGCCAGATTGATTTACAAACGTGCGAAGCAGGATTGTGCCGCTTCTATCGTGCGGTCAATGTCTTCATTGCTATGTGCCAGCGACATGAACCCAGCTTCGAAGGCGGAAGGAGCGAGATAAATGCCTTCGTCCAGCATCATATGGAAAAAGCGTTTAAAACGTTCGACATCGCATTGCATGACATCCTGATAGCAGGTCACGCTTTCAGCATTGGTAAAGAACAGACCAAACATTCCACCCGCCTGATTAATAACCAATGGAATGTTTTCCGCTTTGGCGGCAGACAACAGCCCAATAGTGAGTCGTTGCGTCAGTTCAGTCAGCTTTTGGTGGACACCGGGCTTGGCGACTTCCGTTAGGCAAGCAAACCCGGCAGCCATGGCAATGGGGTTACCGGACAGCGTTCCTGCCTGATAAACGGGCCCTGTTGGAGCCAGCGCCTGCATTATTTCACGCTTGCCGCCGAATGCGCCAACTGGCATACCACCGCCGATAATTTTACCTAAACAGGTGAGATCGGGCTGAACGCCATAATGGGATTGCGCACCCGCCAGAGCCACACGAAAACCGGTCATCACCTCATCAATAATAAACAGGGCACTGAATTCATCACACAGTGCACGTAAACCCGGTAGAAATTCGGGCAGGGGTGGAACACAGTTCATGTTACCCGCAACGGGTTCGACAATGATGGCGGCAATCTCTTGCGGATACTGTTCAAATGCGGCGCGGACGGAAGCGAGGTTGTTATAGGTACATGTTAAGGTATGGCGAGCGAAATCTGCCGGAACGCCGGGGGAGTTAGGCTGGCCAAGCGTCAACGCGCCCGAGCCTGCTTTGACGAGCAAACAATCGGCATGACCATGATAACAGCCTTCGAATTTGATGATTTTATCGCGACCGGTATAGCCGCGAGCCAGACGAATGGCGCTCATTGTCGCTTCTGTGCCTGAGTTCACCATGCGAACCATATCCATGCCAGGCATGAGTGATGTCACTAAACGTGCCATCAGCACTTCCATTTCCGTTGGCGCACCAAAGCTCAAACCACGTTCTGCCGCCGCGATCACGGCTTGACGAATGGCGGGATGATTATGTCCCAGCACCATCGGTCCCCATGAGCCGACGTAATCAATATAGGATTTGCCGTCTGCGTCATAAAGATAGGCACCATCAGCGCGTTCAATAAATAACGGCGCCCCACCGACGCCATTAAATGCACGTACCGGCGAATTGACGCCGCCCGGAATGAGTTGCTGTGCCGCAGCATACAGACTTTCAGATTTGTTCATTAAAGGGGTCCTGACGTTGCATTTGTCATTGGAAGATAGGTCATTCTAATAAACTGGCCGCAGATTATGAAATCTTTGTGCTGATATCAGAGTAAACGTCATCCGCTCGTAAACGGCTTTCGGTGTGCAACCTCTCCCCGAATGGGTAGAATAATGACCCATTTTTCTTTTCGGCTTTATAACCTGTGCCTAGATTGCATACATCGTCGTCCTCTTCATTTTCTTCCTCTACGGCCGAACGTAACGCGGCAATAAAACAATTTATGCGACGTGATAAAGCGCCGGTATTGATTTTGATGTTGGCTGCCGTGGTGGGGACTCTCGTTGGGTTGATTGGTGTCATTTTTGAAAGAGCGGTGGGATGGGTGACGCACCAGCGTATGTCAATATTAAATGAGCCATCTGAAGGTTGGGTGGTCTGGCTATTGGCTTTCATGATCTCCGCGTTGCTTGCGATGTTTGGTTACTATCTGGTTCGACGATTTGCACCGGAAGCCGGAGGATCCGGGATCCCTGAGATTGAAGGTGCGCTTGAAGCGCTCCGTCCTGTGCGCTGGTGGCGTGTGCTTCCTGTTAAGTTTTTTGGCGGCATCGGTACTTTAGGGGCTGGCATGGTTTTGGGGAGAGAAGGGCCAACGGTACAATTAGGCGGAAATATTGGTGGTATGGTTTCTGATCTCCTCCCCAAAAGACTACAGGAAGGGCGACACTCTTTGTTGGCAACAGGTGCAGCCGCAGGGCTTTCGGCGGCGTTCAATGCACCATTGGCGGGGATTCTGTTCATCATCGAAGAAATGCGTCCACAGTTCCGCTACAACCTGATTTCCATCAAAGCGGTATTCATTGGCGTCATTATGTCGAGTATTGTGTTTCGTCTGTTTAATGGCGAACAGGCGGTAATCAATGTGGGACAATTGCCGTCCGCGCCACTTAACACACTATGGTTGTATCTGGTTCTTGGCATGATTTTTGGTGTTGTTGGGGTGCTGTTCAATGCATTGGTGCTGCGTGCTCAGGCATTCTTCCTGCAATATCATCATCAACATTTGTCTCGTTTTTTACTGGTCGGCGCTATCGCTGGCGGCATTTGTGGCGTGCTTTCGCTGTCGTTTCATGAAGCAACTGGCGGTGGGTTCGAATTGATCCCAGTTGCAGCGGCGGAGCATTACAGTATCAGCATGCTGCTGTTTATTTTTATTATCCGTGTGTTCATGACACTCCTTTGCTTTGGTTCGGGGGCTCCTGGCGGTATTTTTGCGCCGATGCTGGCGTTAGGGACATTACTCGGTATGGCGTTTGGAATGGCAGCCAATCAATTTTTCCCTGATTATGCTATTGGCGCTAGCACGTTTGCGATTGCTGGCATGGGGGCATTATTCGCGGCATCGGTGCGGGCACCGCTCACCGGTATCGTGTTGGTTCTAGAGATGACAGACAATTACCAGCTTATTTTACCGATGATTGTCACTTGCCTGGGAGCGACGCTATTGGCGCAGTTTTTAGGTGGCAAACCCTTGTATTCATCTATTCTGGCACGCACATTACAACGACAGGCCCAAGCAGAAAAAGCCTGATAGCCGGGTGGTGTGATGATTAATTCAACAAAATACGTCAAATCTTGAACGTTTTGGTCTACTGCTGGATAATAAGCGTATGATTGGGTATGCATGACGATGACCCTGAGTTGGGAGTATAAAGAGATGAGCGACGATATAGCATTGCCACTGCAATTTACCGATGCAGCAGCGAGTAAAGTGAAAAACCTGATTGCCGATGAAGAAAATCCTGAGCTGAAGCTTCGGGTTTATATTACCGGCGGGGGATGCAGCGGTTTTCAATATGGTTTTACCTTTGATGATCAGATTAATGAAGGTGACATGACCATTGAAAAGCAGGGCGTTGCTTTGGTTGTCGATCCGATGAGTCTTCAATATCTGGTAGGCGGTGCCGTTGATTACACGGAAGGATTGGAAGGGTCACGTTTTGTCGTCACTAACCCGAATGCCAAAACAACCTGCGGGTGTGGTTCCTCCTTCAGCATCTAACAGGGCGTTTAACTGCACTGTATAAAAGATGTTGGCAGATAAAAGTGAGGAATGAGGGCCGCCGCGACGGCGATAATGTGTGCGCCCCCGTCATCCAAAAGTTAAGAAAAATAAACCCCGTGAACGGAAGTGGTTCACGGGGTTTGGTTTTTATTGTCAGGCTTGGTCAATCTTCAGCGTTACCATTCGACGGTAATCAAGCGGTTCTCTGTGTGAACATTGGTTTTCCCTTCTGCTATCGGTTCTGATGGCAGGTATGATTCCGTGATTTTGGGTTGGGCTACGGAATCCACATTGCATTTCATTTGATATTGCCCGGCATGTGATGCAATACCGCATGCAGGAAGGATCGTCAGTCGGGCGTTAATTTGCCCACTGCCGCTCCCAGCATAGGCCGGAGCACAGGCT
This sequence comes from Pectobacterium hainanensis, assembly GCF_046237015.1. NCBI lineage: Bacteria > Pseudomonadati > Pseudomonadota > Gammaproteobacteria > Enterobacterales > Pectobacteriaceae > Pectobacterium > Pectobacterium hainanensis. Next base: position 11,913 of record NZ_JBJYIN010000024.1, on the reverse strand, counting down.
GCCAGAAGCAAACCTGCGCCAAGCAGCGTCTTTCTCATTTTCTGATTACCTGGTGTTAAAAGAACCGATATCGGTCCAAAATAGTGCTCTTTATTTTTGGTCGTACTTTTGACATTTTTGCCGGGTGGATAGTATGAAACAGACAGTATGAAACGGATCGTATGAACTTCCACCAATGCGCTGATATTATCGTCAAACTATTGTGACGCAAATGTAATAACTGTTACAAACTGTATGTGAGTTATCGTATCTAAATCAATAATGCTTTCTGATTATTTTTATCTATTCATTGATTGATGGCAGGGCGTTTAGCTGTTGACAAATTCGCTGTGCTGCTAAAAATAATCGGGGACCACTGCGATTAAACCAGTCTTCATTTACGGCAATAACCGGCACGTCGAGCTGTGGCAGCCAAAATGCTTTTGTATTGGCGATCGCCGTTGCTGAACCACTCACGATGATTGCCTGCGGGTCGCGTCTTAACACTTGTTCCCGACTGACCTGTGGCCAGGGAACCGGGCTGTCACTGAAGATATTCTGTGCACCGCATAACGATACGATCTGACTTTGCAGCGTGTCTTTTGACGATGTGAAAAGTGGCATTAGGCCAAATTGCATAAAAACTCGTCGTGGTGGATGTGTTTTACCCGAGGATGTGACGTTTGCGTAACGTTGTCTCAAATCTGCCGCTTGTTGAAGCAGTGCCGCTGCTGATTTTTCCGCTTGTTCGGGATGTTCACTGTATTTTGCCAGTTGTTGTAACGTCGCGGGGATATCTTCCAACGTCTTAAGGTCGAAATAAACGATAGGAATACCGAAACTAGCCAACTGTTCCAATGGCCTTTGTGGATTGCCCTCTCGCCAGGCCAGAATAAGCTCGGGCTTGAGTGCCAGAATACGTTCCAGATTGATTCCTTGCCAGGACGCCACCTGCTCTAGCTTTTTTGCTTCCGGAGGATAGTCAGACCAGGTACTGACTGCAATGAGCTGATTCCCCATCCCCGCAGCATAAGCAAGCTCGGTTGCATGGGGAGCCAGACTAATGACGCGTTTAGGTATGGCATTTGCCGTCGCTAATAGCGAAAAAAACAGAACGCCCAATAGGCGCAACGTCCATGGCTTTATCATGATTAACGTTTAGACAATGCCAGTAACATGGTTTCTACCATACGGGTAGATTGTTCAGCGGCGACAGTCAGAAACTCATCGAAGCTTAGATGTGATACCTGATCGGCGACGTCAGAAATAGCCCGAACGATGACGAAAGGAACACCAAACTGATGGCAAACATGTGCCACAGCCGTTGCTTCCATTTCTACGGCGATAGCCTGAGGAAAGGTGGTGCGGATGCGAGCGAGTGGCGTGGCACCGTTGATAAATGCGTCTCCACTAACGACAAGACCGCGAACGGCCTTAAGTTGCAGTTTAGCGATAGCATCCTGTGCTAGCGTAATTAACAGCTCATCAGCCATAAATGCTGCCGGACAACCAGCCATTTGACCCGGTTCATAGCCAAAAGCGGTCACGTCAGCGTCATGGTAGCGCACTTCATCGGAGACAACGATATCGCCAACTTTTAGTGTAGAGGCGAGCCCACCTGCTGAGCCGGTGTTAATGACGACATTCGGCTGGCAATGTTCCAGTAGCAGTGTGGTACCCAGTGCAGCGGAAACTTTACCAATACCGGATTTCAGCAAGGCGACATCAACGCCGTTCAACTGTCCGGTATAAATCTCACACCCGGCACGTTGTCGTGTTTCACGATTCTCGATGCGATCTCGCAGAAGCGTCACTTCTTGTTCCATAGCGCCGATAATGCCGACTTTCATAGGGTTCCCCGTAAATTCTGTTATAAATGGAAGATGTGTCACAAGGGGTAGTCTATCATGGCTAACGGAGTGAGATGGAGTAAGGAAATCATGCCGTAGCCATTTGACATGGAGAACCGTATGTCTGATATCGATTTTGCCAAGAAAATGAGTTTTCAGCGTCATTTCAGCCGCCCTAAATCGGCTGACGATGCGTATGCCATTGTTCGTCAATTTGAAAGCGATCGTGGCCGCATCATTAACTCCGCAGCGATTCGACGATTACAACAAAAAACGCAGGTTTTTCCGCTGGAACGGAATGCGGCTGTCCGTTCCCGTCTGACTCACTCTATGGAGGTGCAGCAGGTTGGACGTTACATCGCCAAAGAGATTTTGCACCGATTGCAATCTGAAAATCGCCTGGAAATGCTTGGGCTAGCTGACAAACAGACACCCTTTGAAAGCATGATAGAAATGGCGTGTCTGATGCATGACATTGGTAATCCTCCTTTTGGACATTTTGGTGAGGCGGCAATTAACCAGTGGTTTAGAAAACTTTTGGCTACGCATTCTCTGGATGTAACAGATGGGCATCGAGTGGATGATTGCAAGGTTCATGCATTGCGGATGCAACAGGATGGGTTGGACGACTTACGTAGTCAGGTCAGACAAGATTTGAGCCATTTTGAAGGTAATGCGCAGGCCATTCGACTGGTCCATACCTTGTTGAAACTCAATCTGACCTATGGTCAGGTGGGGTGCATTCTGAAATATACCCGCCCCGCGTATTGGCATGGGGAACCGCCAGCAGAATTCGATTATCTGATGAAAAAGCCGGGGTACTATCTGGCGGAAGAAGCGTTTGTCACTAGGCTGCGCGAGGAACTGGCGATGGGGGAATTTCATCGTCACCCGTTCACTTACATTATGGAAGCCGCCGACGATATTTCTTATTGCATTGCGGATCTGGAAGACGCCGTTGAGAAGGATATTCTCACGATTGAAACGCTCTACGAACGCCTGCGGGAAAACTGGGGCGATATTGGCGAAAAAGATCTTTTTACGAAAACGATTGGCCGTGCCTATGACGAGCGCGATCGCCTGAAGTGGCGCAGCTATGACGATCAATTTTTCATGAATCTGCGAGTTTACACCGTCGGGCAATTGGTTCCTCATGCTGCACAACGCTTTATGGATAATCTGTCGGCTATTTATGCGGGGGAGTTCAACCAGGCGTTATTGGAGGACAAAAGCCCTTCGAATGAATTGCTGAAAATATTTAAGCAGGTAGCGCTTAAGCACGTCTTTAACCACCATGAAGTCGAGCAGTTAGAGTTACAAGGCGATCGTGTTATTCGGGGGCTATTGGATATTTACAGTCCATTGCTTGATATGCCGTATCAGGAGTTCACTCGGCTGGTGAACGATGATAGTCATAAACACTATCCCATAGAAACTCGGCTGTATCATAAATTATCCAGTAAACACTGCCTTGCTTACCGTGAAGCCGTAGAAAAGCAGCAAGGGCTTCCGCCGAAAGAACGGGAGATTTATGAATATTATTATCGGGCCCGTTTAATTCAGGATTACATCAGTGGTATGACGGATTTATATGCTTACGATGAGTATCGAAGATTGATGGCGGCGGAATAAAAATTTTTGTAAAGCGAACCAATATTTTCTTACGCTTCCTCATCTTCTCGGGATGAACTTTGTCAGGCCAATATTATCTCATACAGCACGACCACGGTATGCATGCGTTACCTGCCAAACAGCGGTTAATCGAATGGGTTAGCTGCTGTCTTGTTTTTTAAACGATGATGCATATACCAGGTCGTGGAACCTGCGTGATGATTAACATGAGATATATCCCTATGAAAAGAAAACCATTGGTTCTCAGTGCGTTGGCCTTAAGCCTGGCATTGGCGATGGGGCCTATCGCTGCTCATGCAGCAGAACCCGCTCAATCTTCGCCTTCCAGTGGACAACTTCCTAGTCTGGCTCCGATGTTGGAAAAAGTGATGCCTTCTGTCGTGAGTATTTATGTGGAAGGGCACACCAGTGCCAGCAAAGAGAAAATCCCTCAGCAGCTCCAGCCTTTTTTTGGTGAAGATTCTCCGTTCTGTCAGGACGGTTCCCCTTTTCAGGCATCTCCCATGTGTCAAGGTGGCGATGATGAAGGCGCAGCCCCCAGACAGCAAAACTTTCAGGTATTGGGCGCAGGGGTCGTGATTAACGCCGAAAAAGGTTATGTGGTGACGAATGCCCATGTGATTGAGAATGCGGATAAAATCCAGATAAGATTGAGCGACGATCGTAAATTTGATGCCAAAGTGATCGGTAATGATCCGCGTTCGGACATTGCGCTGGTGCAACTGAAGGATTTTAAAAATCTGACGGCAATTAAAATGGCTGACTCCGATCAGTTGCGAGTCGGGGACTATACGGTAGCGATCGGGAATCCCTATGGGTTAGGGGAAACCGCAACGTCCGGGATCGTTTCGGCATTGGGTCGGAGTGGATTGAATATTGAAAATTACGAAAACTTTATTCAGACCGATGCGGCGATTAACCGAGGTAACTCCGGTGGGGCGCTGGTTAATCTTAATGGTGAATTGATCGGCTTGAATACGGCGATTCTGGCACCGGATGGTGGCAACATCGGTATCGGTTTTGCTATCCCAAGTAATATGGTGAAGAGTCTGGTTGGGCAGATTGTTGAGTTTGGTGAAGTGAAACGTGGTGAGCTGGGGATTACCGGTACAGAATTAAATTCTGAACTGGCTCAGGCCATGAAGGTGGATGCTCAACGAGGCGCTTTTGTCAGCCAGGTCCAACCAAAATCTGCGGCCGCCGAAGCGGGAATAAAAGCCGGTGACGTGATTGTGACGCTAAACGGTAAGGCTATCAGCAGTTTCTCTGCATTACGGGCTCAGGTGGGTTCGTTGCCGATTGGAAGTAAGGTCTCTCTTGGACTATTGCGGGAGGGGAAACCGGTAACGGTTAATGTGACGCTCCAACAAAGCAGTCAGGCGCAAGTCGCTTCGGGTAACCTCTACTCTGGCATTGAAGGTGCTGAGCTAAGTAACACGGAACAAAATGGTCAGAAGGGTGTAAAGGTCGATAACGTTAAACCGGGTACGGCCGCAGCAAAAATTGGTCTGAAAAAAGACGATATTATTTTCGGTGTAAACCAGCAGGCAATACAGAATATCGGTGAGTTGCGTAAGATTTTGGATAGCAAACCTACGGTTCTGGCGCTGAATATTCGGCGTGGTGATACTAATCTCTATTTGCTAATGCAGTAATGACTGTCTGGCGCCAGATACGGTTCTATTTGGCGTCAGCCGTTTTCCTACCACATTTTGTGAGTTCTTCCACAGATTTAGCCAAATTCCCCATTCTTTGTTAATTTGCACAATGTATGGTGCAACATGTGACGTTATGCTGGTGCAATTGTCAGTGTTCCTCGCAGAGGTAGAAATGGCGTCGTATCATCTTAATGCCAAGATGGCCCAGGATATAGTCGCACGAACCATGCAAATTATTGATAGTAATATCAACGTGATGGATGCTCGCGGGAAAATAATTGGCAGTGGCGATCAGGAACGGCTAGGCGAACTGCATGAAGGGGCATTGCTAGCGCTGTCTCAAGGTCGGGTGGTGGATATTGATGAGGCGGTTGCTCGCCATTTGCACGGTGTTCGCCCAGGCATCAATCTGCCGTTGAGAATTGATGGTGAGATCGTGGGCGTGATCGGTTTGACCGGGAACCCCAGCCAGTTGAGACAATATGGCGAACTGGTTTGTATGACAGCGGAGATGATGCTGGAGCAGGCCAGACTATTGCACATGCTGGCGCAGGATAGCCGTCTGCGCGAAGAACTGGTTTTGAACTTGATTCGGACTGACGAATTATCCCCGGCGCTAATGGAGTGGGCGCAGCGTCTGGGAATCGATCTGAATAAACCGCGTGTCGTGGCTGTACTGGAAGTGGATAGTGGGCAACTCGGTGTAGACAGTGCGATGGAAGAGTTGCAACAGTTGCAGACGCTTTTGACTACGCCTGAACGCGACAATCTGATTGCTATCGTGTCCCTGACTGAAATGGTGGTGCTCAAGCCAGCGCTGAACAGCCACGGTCGTTGGGATGCGGAAGAGCATCGCCGCCGGGTAGACCATCTGTTATCACGTATGGCGGAAAGTAGTCGGCTTCGTGTTCGTCTGGCGTTAGGCAATTATTTCCCCGGTCCCGGTAGTATTGCGCGTTCTTATCGTACCGCGAGAACCACCATGAGCGTTGGCAAGCAACGCATGCCGTCACAACGCTGTTATTACTATCAGGATTTGATGTTGCCGGTATTGCTGGATAGCCTACGTGGTGGCTGGCAGGCAAATGAACTTGTCCGTCCACTGGCTAAGCTTAAGGCTATGGACAGTAATGGGTTGCTACGCCGGACGTTGGGGGCGTGGTTCCGTAACAATGTTCAGCCGGGTACGACAGCTAAATCATTGTTTATTCATCGTAATACGCTGGAGTATCGTCTTAATCGCATTTCTGAGCTTACTGGGCTGGATCTGGGCAATTTCGACGATCGTCTGCTGCTGTATGTTGCCCTGCAACTTGATGAAGAAGACTAATCAAGTGAGATGAGCTGGATAACGTTACACGCACTTAATGTGATTGTGGCGTTATTCCAGTGTGCCTAAGGCTAGCCTACGCCCCCAACGTGAAAGCGTGTGGGGATAATTTACTTAGATTGAAAACTATTACATAACCATAAACAATATAACGCTATAGCATAAATTATCGCGAAACAGTATTTTTGCCCTCTCCCTATATCCTCTATTGTCACTCCCATGTCGCTGGTCGGTAACCATGTTGGTGAACCACCTAAATCCGTAGCATTCGTCGTTATTTTTATATTCACCTGATTCGTTATGTTTTTTCGTCACGTTATCGAACAGGTTAATAAATACTTTCAAATTTTAGGGAGTGATAATAATGTCAATACGTCGCCTGGGACTCTCTGTTGCTACGGCAGCACTCTTATTTTCTGGTGCCGCTTCTGCGGCAACGGAATTATTAAATGTGTCTTATGATCCTACTCGTGAACTTTATCAGCAGTATAACGCCGCTTTTATTAAGCATTGGAAAGCGACGACGGGTGAGGATATTTCTATTAAGAATTCACACGGCGGTTCGGGTAAACAAGCGCGTTCTGTCATAGACGGTTTACAGGCCGATGTCGTTACTCTGGCTTTGGCTGGCGATATTGATGCGCTTAACTTAAATCAACCCATTATCGACCCTAAATGGCAGGCTCGCTTGCCAGATAACAGTACGCCTTATACTTCTACCATTGTTTTTCTGGTGAGAAAGGGTAACCCGAAACAAATTAAAGATTGGAACGATTTGGTGAAACCGGGCGTGGAAGTGATCACGCCGAATCCGAAGACTTCTGGTGGCGCTCGCTGGAATTTCCTGGCTGCCTGGGCTTACGCGAAAGCGTTACCGGGTGGAAATGATGAGAGTGCGCTGAAATTTGTGACGGAGTTATATCGCCATGCGCCTGTTCTGGATACTGGTGCGCGGGGATCGACGATTAGCTTTGTACAGCGTCAGTTAGGCGATGTGCTGTTGGCGTGGGAAAACGAAGCCTATCTTTCTTTGAAAGAACAAGGGGGGGATCAGCTTGAAATTGTGACACCTTCTTTGTCCATTCTGGCTGAACCGCCTGTTGCCGTGGTTGATAAGGTTGTAGAGCGTAAGGGAACGCAGAAGCAGGCTGAAGCCTATCTGCAATACCTTTATAGCGATGATGCACAACGTATTATCGGTAAAAATTTCTATCGTCCACGTAATGAAAAAATTGCCGAGGAATTTAAAGATCAGTTCGCTCCGGTGAAGTTGGTCACCATTGATAAGGATTTCGGTGGCTGGAAAGCCGCACAGGACAAATTCTTTAATGATGGTGGTGTATTTGACCAGATATTTAAAGAAATTAATAAGTAATTGATGGGTTTGTATTTCAGATAGCCGCTATTTATATAGCGGCTTTGATTCGTCGGCAATGATTTAATTCGCCAGGATCTTTGAGTATGACAATTAAAGGCACATTATGTCACAGCGTTCCTCCTCGGTGATCCCCGGCTTCGGATTAACTTTAGGTTTTAGTCTGAGCTATTTAGGGTTAATTGTTCTTATTCCATTGGCGGGTATGTTTCTTTATGCCAGCCAATTAACGTTGGCACAGTTCTGGACATTAATTACCAGTCGTCAGGTGCTTTTCTCTCTTCAATTGTCCTTTGGCACGGCACTGGCTGCTGCGTTTATTAACGGTATTTTGGGGACGTTACTGGCGTGGGTATTGGTTCGTTATACCTTTCCTGGTCGTAAAGTGATTGATGCGATGATAGATATGCCGTTTGCCTTGCCAACGGCAGTCGCGGGTATTGCTTTAACCGCGCTATATGCCCCCAATGGCCTGATTGGTTCACTGTTTCCCTTCAAAATCGCCTATACGGGGATAGGCATTACGCTGGCGCTGATTTTTGTTACGTTGCCTTTTGTCGTTCGCACATTGCAACCCGTGTTAGCGGATATCCCGAAAGAAATTGAGGAGGCGGCTGCGTGTCTCGGTGCCCGGCCCGTACAAGTGTTCCGCCATGTCCTGATTCCTGCATTACTGCCAGCCTGGTTGACTGGGTTTGCGCTGGCTTTTGCTCGTGGTGTTGGAGAATACGGTTCTGTCGTTTTTATTGCGGGCAATATTCCATTTAAAACGGAAATTCTGCCGTTGCTGATCGTCTCAAAGCTTGATCAATATGATTATAAAGGGGCAACCGGGATTGGCGTATTTATGCTGTTGGTTTCCTTCATTATGCTGTTGCTGATTAATTTACTGCAACGCCGTATTCAACCGAAACTGTAAGGCAGAACGGCATGGAACAAGTTATTTCTTCTCGGGTGAGTCCAACAAAATCCCACAAGCAGCCAACAACGTATTACGTACTGGTATTGCTGGCATGGATAATTTTCTTTCTAGTTTTAGTGTTGCCGCTGCTAATGGTGGTTACTCAGGGGTTGGATAAAGGCGTTGGGGCATTCTGGGATGCGATTTCCGAACCTGATGCTATTTCTGCATTAAAACTGACCTTACTGGCTACGGTGATTTCTGTACCGCTGAATGTCGTGTTCGGACTGGCAACGGCGTGGTGTGTGACCAAGTTTGAATTTCGTGGCAAAAGCTTTTTGTTAGCGCTAATCGATTTACCGTTTTCTGTTTCTCCTGTTGTGGCGGGGTTGGTTTACGTCCTGCTGTTTGGTGCCCAAAGTAAGCTATATCCCTTTCTAACGGCGCATAATCTGGAGATCGTTTATGCCGTTCCCGGCATCGTGCTGGCGACGATTTTTGTCACGCTCCCTTATGTCGCGCGTGAACTGATCCCACTGATGGAGCAGCAAGGATCGCAGGAAGAAGAGGCGGCAAGGCTGCTGGGCGCAAATGGATGGCAAATGTTCTGGCATATCACGCTGCCGAATGTGAAGTGGGCACTGATTTACGGCGTGGTGCTGTGTACTGCCAGAGCCATGGGCGAGTTTGGTGCCGTATCCGTTATCTCTGGTCATATTCGTGGGTTGACCAACACGCTGCCGCTACATATTGAGATTCTTTATAACGAATATAACATCGTCGCTGCTTTTAGCGTCGCCATTCTACTGCTGGTGATGTCATTGGTCGTTCTGCTATTACGCCAGTGGAGTGAAAACAGATTAACGAAGCAAATACAGAAACAACAGGAGTTGACCAAAAATGAGCATTGAGATCCGAAATATTAATAAGCAATTTGGTCAGTTTCGGGCGCTAAACGACATTAATCTGGCGATTCAGAGCGGTGAACTGGTGGCGCTCTTAGGACCGTCGGGATGTGGGAAAACAACGCTATTACGTATCATTGCCGGATTAGAGCAACCGGATAGTGGGAATATTATTTTCCATGGTGAAGATGTTTCTGTTCACGATGTTCGCAAGCGTAATGTTGGGTTTGTTTTCCAGCATTATGCGTTGTTCCGGCATATGACGGTGTTTGACAATGTGGCGTTTGGGCTAAGAATGAAGCCAAAGTCAGTGCGTCCATCGAAACGTGATATTGAACAGAAAGTTCATGAGTTATTGAATCTGGTTCAGCTCGATTGGTTGGCAGATCGTTATCCTGAACAACTTTCCGGTGGGCAGCGTCAGCGTATTGCGTTAGCACGTGCGCTGATTGTTGAGCCAAGTATCCTGCTGCTGGATGAGCCTTTTGGTGCGTTGGACGCCAAAGTTCGTAAAGAATTACGTCGCTGGCTTTCTCAGTTACATGAAAACATTAATCTGACATCGGTATTCGTGACGCATGATCAGGAAGAGGCGATGGAAGTTGCCGATCGTATTGTGCTGATGAATAAGGGCGTTATTGAACAGATCGGTTCTCCGGATGAGGTTTATAACCGGCCAGCAAGTGAGTTTGTCTATCACTTCCTGGGAGACAGTAACCGGCTGAAAATTGCACAAACGGATGAAACCATTCTATTCCGTCCTCATGAGGTTGCTCTGTCCACACAGGCTCAAGAAGGATATCAGCCTGTGACAGTTCGTGATATTCGTCCATTGGGCGCATTGACTCGCCTGTCATTAAAGCTTGGTGATGAAAACGAACTGATAGAGGCAGAAGTAGCAAAAGATGATTTGAGTTTACACGGTTTGCAAAAAGGTGACGTCATTCAGTTCAAACCCAAACGTTATAACCATGATTGGGAAATTTAAGATGATATAAAAAACGCCCGATAAAGGGCGTTTTTTATATTGATGGTAAGTCGGTTAGCGATAAGCAGGATTGGATGAAACGGAATAACGACCACTACCAACCAACATAATAATGATTCCGCCAAAGAAGTAGAGCGCTTCGACTTCCAGCGCCCAGGCACCAACTTGAGTCAGCGTAAAGAATTTCGATGTGCCGACCATCAATGTTGCCACAACAAGAGTTAATGCAGCGATCAAACCTGATACTCGGGTAAAGACACCTAAAATAATCAGGATAGGAGCAACGACTTCGCCAACGTAAACGCCGTATGCGATGAATCCGGGTAATCCAATACCTTGGAGCGTATCCACTATCCAACCTACGCCATGCTCTACTTTTGCGATCCCATGAAGCAATAGTAAGACGCCGATAGTTAAGCGTAATAAAAGTTTACCTGCGTCAGGATGATCGGTTAAACGAGTGAACCATTGATTTGCCTGAGAAATCATAATGAATAGCCTTGTATATGATCGAAGAGATTACCCATTGGGATATACCCGTCATACTTCAAGTTGCTTGTGCGTTGGCTGGTCAAATTCGTTCCCGACGAATTTGTCCTTCGCTTGCCGCCTTCATGCAACCTGAATTATTTAGTGTATAGGCATATAGTGTTGTTGTTTCTGAGGTGGATAGAAACCAAATAGATTTGATATATATTGTCAAAAAATTGCGTTAAGTGACTGCTGAGACTGATGATGAAAGCACTGGATGGCTTTTCAAAATAGATAAAACGTTGGTGAAAGATAAAAGATGGAAATGGAATATTTCTCTGATTAGCAAAGACTTCAGGTGAGGACTAACTCAAGACAGGATTTATTTTGCGGAATTGGTGGGTCGTGTAGGATGACTCAGCCTCCGGCTTCGCCCCTTCGGGGCCAACGCTACGCGTTGTTGCTCGCTTCGCTCGACTCGAACCTGAACGCAGGTTCTCACCTGCACAACACGTGCAATATGCAAACTAGGCGGATTAACTCAAGACAGGATTTATTTTGGGTAATTGGTGGGTCGTGCAGGATTCGAACCTGCGACCAATTGATTAAAAGTCAACTGCTCTACCAACTGAGCTAACGACCCGCAGAAGTGGTGGGTGATGACGGGATCGAACCGCCGACCCCCTCCTTGTAAGGGAGGTGCTCTCCCAGCTGAGCTAATCACCCACTTCTGTACTTCATGTTCACAAGAAAACAGCTGGTATGAGAATGGTGGGTGATGACGGGATCGAACCGCCGACCCCCTCCTTGTAAGGGAGGTGCTC
>NZ_JBJYIN010000023.1:0-66479 GCF_046237015.1 Pectobacterium hainanensis | reverse complement strand
TCAAAAGGAAGGAGAATGCCAGATCGCCCGATAACGCTCATCTGCGTAATTGTTGGTTTAACCACAAACGATATATAGTGGTGACAAAAAACAAGTTATGTATTCTGAAGGATCATGTATGGCAGTTAATCAGGCGAGGATTTTCGAGCAGCTTGAACAGATAACCCACGAGCTTAATCGCGACGAATTCATTTACGGTTTTATGACCGCATTTGATTTTCCTAAATCAACGATTACACAGGTGCGTCAGGGCAGTAGCCGTAACATCGCTAAAGAGCCTGGTCAGGTCGGTATTAGGAATAAACTCTGGTTTCAGTCTGCTGCGGAAGGAGAAGATCTTGAGGATCTGATCCATCAGTACGTTGATGACCCAGCGATAGCTAAAAACAAAATCCGCTTCGTACTGGTCACTGATTTTACTCGCTTTTTGGCTTGGGATACCGCGAGCAAAGAGCGGCTCGACATTGAGATGGACGAGTTACATAGCAACTACGGTTTCTTTCTGCCATTAGTGGGCCTTGAAAAAGCCATTATCAGCAGTGAAAACCCTGCTGATGTGAAAGCCGCTGAGAAGATGGGGAGATTATTTGACCTCATCCGAGTTCGCAATGACCTCAGCAAGTCTGAAGATATTCATGCTCTTAACGTCTTCCTGACTCGCTTGTTATTTTGCCTCTTTGCCGAAGACACCGGTATTTTTGCCCTCTCCCAGTTCACTTCTGCTGTTAAAGGTTTTACCGAAGAAGATGGCAGCGATCTGGATGCATTTCTTTATCAGTTATTTGGTGTGTTAGATGAGAAGCCTGACAGCCCACAACGGCAAAGGCTGCCCGCCCATCTGGCAGCATTTCCGTATGTAAATGGTGGATTGTTTGCCAGCGATGAACCGGTTCCCGAATTGGGAAAAAAAGGGCGTAAGCTCTTACTCGAGTGCGGCGCCATGAACTGGAGTGAAATTAACCCGGACATTTTTGGCAGCATGTTTCAGGCCGTGATTGATGTGGAGCAGCGTAGCCGCTTAGGGCAACATTACACCTCATATCGCAATATCATGAAGGTGATTCAGCCACTGTTTCTTGATCCGTTACGTATTGAATTGGATAAACAACGTAACAATGTCAAGGGACTCAAGGCATTGCTGGTACGGCTCGGTAAGATCAAAGTATTCGACCCAGCCTGTGGGTCCGGTAATTTCCTGATCGTGGCCTACAAAGCGTTGCGCAAACTGGAAATAGAAGTGATTGAGGCTCTGCGTGAGCTGGAACCTCAAACATTTTCAATGAGCGGTCTTCACTTGTCACAGTTTTACGGCATTGAGATTGATGACTTCGCCTGCCAGATTGCCCGGTTATCCCTCTGGCTGGCGGAACACCAGGTGAATAGTCAGTGGGAAAAAGCGTTTGGTTTTGCGCCACCGGCATTGCCGCTGCGTGAAAGTGGCAATATTCATAGTGGTAATAGTTTACGTCTTGACTGGCATCAGGTCTGCCCTAAGCAAGCTGATGACGAAGTGTATGTAATCGGTAACCCACCCTTTTTAGGAACACTGGGACGTTCAGATGAGCAACGTGCTGATATGCAGGTTGTATTTAGCGACTTCAAAGCGTTAGGAGCCTTAGATTTTGTTGCTTGCTGGTTCTGGAAAGGGGCGCAATACATTCAACATTCACGTGCTGAGCTGGCTCTGGTGGCAACCAATTCCATTTGTCAGGGAGAGCAGGTTGCGACACTGTGGCCGCCAATTTTTTCCCTTGGGCTGAATATCCATTTTGCATACCCAACATTTCCATGGGCAAATAATGCCCGTGATAAAGCTGCGGTTCATGTCATTATCATCGGATTATCAGCTCAATCAAAAACACGAAAGCTTTATCAGAGAGTCGATGGAGAGTGGCATTGTAAACAGGTCAGTAACATCAGTCCGTATTTGATTGAGGGTGATAACATTGCTGTTTGTATATGCAACAAACCGTTAGTAAATGGATCATTGCCTTTATTGTATGGTAATAAACCTACAGAAGGCGGTCACCTAATGCTAAATAGAAAAGAGCGAGACCAATTGCTAAAAGAAGAACCACAGGTCGAACGATGGATAAAAAGAATATTAGGCTCTGATGAGTTTTTAAATGGAAAAGAACGTTGGTGTTTATGGTTAGTTAATGCAGCTCATGAGCAGTTAAAAACAATGCCAATATCTATAAAAGAACGAATTGCCGCTGTTTGTGAATTTAGGCTAAAAAGCTCGAAAATTGCGACAAGATTAAAATCTGAAAAAGCTCATCTTTTTGATGAGAATAGGCAGCCAGTATCAGGTAACTATATTCTTATTCCGCGAGTTTCATCAGCAAGACGGCATTATGTTCCATTAGGTTTTTTTAATTTTGAAATAATATCCTCAGATGCGAATTTTATTCTCCCTGATGGTTCACTTTATGAATTTGGAATACTTTCTTCCTTGATACATAACGACTGGATGAGGTTGGTAGCTGGCAGGTTGAAAAGTGACTATCGCTATTCTGCATCGGTAGTTTACAACCCTTTTCCCTGGCCTGAAGTTACCGCAATACAACGCAAAGAAATCGAGATACTTGCCGAAGACGTGATTTTAATCCGTGAAGAATTTCCCGGCCATACGCTGGCTGAACTCTATGATCCCGACAAGATGCCGCAAAAGCTGTTAACCGCCCATCATTCCCTCGATAAAGCGGTGGATCGACTTTACCGTGAGCGCCCATTCAAAGATGCCGCCGACCGCTTAAGCTGCCTGTTGGCACGCTATGAAGCACTTACACAGAAACTGACAGCAACTCAGGCTAAATCAAGAAAGAGCAGAACACCGGCCAACGCAGGAAACCATAATGAATAACTTATTGCATGTTGAATATAGCCAAACAGGCCAGAGTACCAGCCTAAATTCGATGGGGATGCGTGAAATGCAAGCCCGTGCTTTTGCTGAACGCAACAGTCAGTATCTATTGATCAAGGCCCCTCCGGCTTCGGGGAAATCACGTGCGTTAATGTTTCTGGGGCTGGATAAGCTGGAAAATCAGAGCGTGCGAAAAGTGATTGTCGCCGTTCCGGAAAAGTCTATCGGAGGCTCTTTTCAGGGCACCTGTTTAACCGAAAAAGGCTTTTTTGCTGACTGGCGTGTTAAATCCGAGAACAATCTGTGTGTGGATGGCGGGGAAGCGGGTAAGGTTCAGGCTTTCCAACGCTTTATGTCCGGCAAAGAACGTATTCTGATATGTACTCATGCAACCTTGCGTTTTGCTTTTGATAAATTACTGGTAACAGATTTCGATAATTGCCTGGTGGCTATTGATGAGTTTCACCATGTTTCTGCCGATGGTGATAACCGGCTTGGTAATCTTATTGACGTGCTCATACAAAAATCGAGTGCGCATATCATTGCCATGACCGGATCATACTTCCGAGGCGATACCGTGCCGATCCTGTTGCCTGGGGATGAAGCGCTATTCACTAAGGTGACATACACCTATTACGAGCAGCTAAACGGCTATCAATATCTTAAATCTCTAGGGATTGGCTATCATTTTTATCAGGGACGTTATATTGATGCATTGCCCTCGGTACTCGATATCAGCAAAAAAACGATTATTCATATTCCGAATGTCAATTCCGGTGAATCAACCAAAGATAAATACGGAGAGGTCGATTCTATCATCGATGTGCTTGGCAACGTGATAAAACGCGATCCTTTGACAGGGGTTTACCATATTGCGAGAAAAAATGGCTGTGAGATCAAATTAGCCAATCTGGTTGATGATAATCCTAACGAACGATCCAAAATTCAGGCGTATTTACGTAATATTAAAGCGGCTGATGACATGGACATCATCATCGCCTTAGGCATGGCGAAAGAAGGGTTTGACTGGCCTTACTGTGAACATGTATTGACGATTGGTTATCGCAGCTCTCTAACAGAAATTGTGCAGATTATCGGCCGGGCGACCCGAGATTGTAAGGGAAAAATGCATGCTCAGTTTACCAATCTCATCGCTCAACCCGATGCACAGGATGATGATGTGAAGGCCTCGGTCAATAATATGCTTAAGGCGATAACCACGTCCTTATTGATGGAGCAGATTCTGGCTCCTAACATTCAGTTTAAGCCTCGTTCTCAATGGGACGGTCAGCCACTGCCACCCAATACTTTGCTTGTAGATGATTCCGCAACCTCTCCGGTATCCCCGAAAGTGCTGGATATTCTGAACAGTGACAAGAACGAAATTATGGCGACTCTGATGACTAACGAACAGTTGGTCAAAGAGACAATTAGTGAAACCACACCCCACGAAACTTTTACTCAAGTGGCTTTGCCAGCAGTGATTCAGACGCTTTACCCAGATTTGACCGAAGAAGAACAGGAACAGGTACGTCTGGGAGTATTACAAAGTATGTTGATCACTCAGAAAGGGGGCGTGGTTGATGGGGAAAACCTGCCGCAGGATGGCATTGTGGATATGGAGAATGGTGCTGAAGAGGAATCAGCTAACGGTGTTGCAGGTAAACAGTTCCTGAAAATGGGTGAAAAATTCATCTGCATTGATAATCTGGATATAGACCTGATAGATGCGGTGAATCCGTTCCATGGTGCTTATGAAATTCTCTCTAAATCGGTAACTGCGCCTATGCTGAAAACCATTCAGGAAGCGGTAAGCGCCAGCCGATCGCAGGTCTCCGAAGAAGAGGCAATTATTCTTTGGCCTAAGATTAAGCAATTCACCCGAGAACAACAGAGAGAACCATCGTTGAATGCCAGTGATCCGATTGAGAAGCGTTATGCCGAAGCGCTGGCCTTTATCCGCAAAATGAAACAGCAGAAGCTGGCTAATCAGGAGCAGTAAAATGATCCGGTTATCGACGACGCGATTAGCGGCCAAATCAACATTAGATGAGATCCTCAGTGAAGAAGATGATCTCTGTTTATTGAATGTTCACCCCCTGAAGCACAAAGCGAGACCTGTCGATTTGGCTGGCAATCAGTTTGCTGAAATTGCCGCGTTTTACGATCGGTATGGTCGTCTGCCAACTGAAAACAGCACCGCTTCTCTGGATGAAAAACGCCTGGCAAGGCGATTGCGCATCATTAAAGAAAACCCCAACATATGCGCTTCGTTGCAAACGCTGGATTGCCGGGGGCTTCTGGCTTCAAATCATCTTGAAAATGATAGAACCCCGCTAGTCGCTGAACCAGAGCCAATACCCTACGTCAACAAATCAGAACTGGTGACTTCTTTAGAGGATATTTTTGCCGACGACGAGGACGGTTTATTAGATTTTGCGGAACCTGACATCTTCAGCTTACAGTATGTTTCCGCTGACAAAAAAGAGCAGCCAGATGAAATTGCCCAGCGCCAGCCTTGTCACGACTTCCCGCGTTTTGAACCACTGTTTCGTCACCTGCATAAAGGCTTAAAAGATGGGGCTTTTGGTCTTGAGCGTTTTACCCATAAATTGAAAATTATTGAAGGCGATTTTTTTATTCTTAATGGGTTACTCGGGTATGTGCATAGTGCTGGTGAACGTTTGGAAGAATATCGGACCTACAACGCCCGATTGCGGCTGATATTTGAGAATGGCACCGAAATGAACATGCTCTATCAATCCTTAACTCACGGCTTGGTGAGAGATAAAGAAGGGCGCAAGGTGCAACTCAATGGCGAGACGTTGCAACCATCAGATACTGCGGTGCCGACCGGCTTGGTTTATGTGCTCGCCACAACGAGTACAGACCCCGCGCTTATTCCTTATAAACAAAGCCTTTACAAGATTGGCTTTACCGAAACAACCGTGGAACAACGCATTGAACATGCCCAGAAAGACCGCACTTTCCTCGAAGCACCAGTCAGGATTGTGGCTACCAGCCAGTGCTTTAACCTCAATGCCCAAAAATTAGAGGCATTGGTACATGGTTTCCTTGCTGCCCGTCGGCTCAATATTACGCTCAAAAGCCACAACGGTCAGGTCTATTCTCCCAGAGAGTGGTTTAATGTCCCATTGACTACAGTTCAGGCGGTGATCCAACACATTGTGGACGGAACTATTTCGCAGTACCGACTGGATAATACGACTGGGAAAATTATTGCGAAACACCCTGGGTTATAAGGCTATGGCCTGTAAATATACCAATAAGCTGAGGCATTCACTTTTAGAGCTCTTCCGACATACTGATTGTACTCAGCTTAAGAGACGCTATGCATAAGACTTGATGCAAGCACAATGAACTCCCCCTCAAATCCCCCAAAACATCAGATTGATAGCATCCTTAATCTCATCCGCATACTCGCCAAGATCCGCAATTTCTTCACCTATGACCTCAACGGGAACGCTCGATAGTTCAGTCGTCATCAGCCGATAATCTTCCCCATCGATGCGAATCAGCGGGAATAACGTCTTATTCACTTTCTCAGACAGGTTATGTGATTCAATAAGAGGAATGACCATGCGGCGCTTGGGCGTCTCGACAATATCACTTTGCACATCGACAAGCATTGTGTAGTGACTGGCTCTTTTATATTGATAAACAATGAATTGCATGATCACCAATTCCTGTTTTCATCCGCAAAGGAGCCATTCTGTGCGATAAATCGGGCGACTTCCTCCATTCCTTCGCGGTTTTCTTTCTTCCACTCCTCTGCTTTGATGCGGCGGGCTTCTTTGCCAATGGCGTCATTCACCAGCCCAGAAATATTGACTCCGGCAGCACTCAGAACCTGATAATTGTCTTTGTCCACGGTAACGCTGACGCGGTGTTTCATGATAGTGCTCCTCTCTTGTACATACTTTGAGTATATACTTCACATGATTGTTCAGCAATTAGCCAAGATTCAAATCCAACCCCTTCAACTCCTCAACCGTATAAACCCGGAAAACATGACGGTGTTTCGCTTCCAGCGGGATGCGCTGATGATTCACGATGGCGTGTCTGACGCTATTTAATAGCAGTTCGAGAGCCAGTTTTTTCTGTGGATCTGGCACGACATAGAAAACGTACATCCAGTGCTTTTGAGTACGAGCCAGCAAATGATTAGTGATAATCGTCTGATAACGGGCTTTGGTTTTCAGGCGGCGCTCGGTTTCAATCGCGATGACCGTTCCATTCGGGAGTGTTATTACCCCATCCGGGCGGTGTGTGGTTCGATAATGGCTACGAAATGTCGGGCGGTCGCCGTGCAGCCATCCATAAGCGCCTTTCTTTTCCAGAATGAGCCGTGCGAGCTGATTATCAAGGTGATGTTCCAACGTCCAGCTAGTGACTTTCGCAGGCTCGAAGCGCGCAGGAAAACCCTCATCATCTGGCGTGACGACTGTGGCCAATCCGTCGTTGGTGATCCCCCACAGTGAGATTTTCTCCATCCTTGTGCAAAACGTCTGCTTTTGAATGAATCCCATGTCGATGGCCTTTGCCAGCAGCAGATAAAGCGGCTTGTGATTTTTATAATCAAAAAGCAGCATCAGCGTTTTAAAATCGCTGTAGGTTTCTTCTTTCAGGAAGTTGATAAGTATCTGGATCTTTTCGCAATGACGTTCGCGGCGTTCACGGTAATCAGAAATTAGCATTGATCCTCCTTTGTCTCTGGCTGCTTTTCTTTTTCGTCTTTCTCGCCTCATGGCCTCGGCTCATATTTCCGTGAATGACATGCGCCCATGCGATGTGCCGACAGCATGAGGTGAATGGGGTGGCCGCTTCGCAGCCATGCGCCGGAAAATACATTTCCCGGCACAAAACGGCGTGCGCCAGTTCATGCGGGCTGGACGCCCTTATTCCCTGTCGCATGGGGGTAATGTCGCGGCTGGACGCCACGCCAAAACCCCCAACGTCAACGGCGGCACACCGTCGCACGCTACGCGCGACTACCCCCTTTGAGACGCCGTTTTTAGCCCACTTTTTCTTTTGCCCGTTCCGGTCAGCGAAAAAATGGGAAAACGCCTTCAAAGCGGGTAGTCGCGCCTCGCTACCGGCTGGTGGCCGGAGACTTAGCCGCGACGGTGTGCGGGGCTGATGCCCCCCAAATAAACCGACGCGTGGGCGCGTCTTTTTGCTCGCTGGGGCGGCAAAATTTATTCGGCTCCCCCCGGCCTGCTCGGTTTCCCTTGGGGGAAACGCTCGCGGGTGGGTTCGGGCGACGCAAATTAGCAATTTCTGCGAAATTGAATTTACTCGCCTCACGCCACAGGTGAATGCCCGCGAGGCGCAGGCCTTCACCCGCCTAACCCCGTCGCGTCCTGCGTCGTGCCTGAATGGCCTGTTGAGCGCTGTAAATGTTGCGAAAATAAAACGTTCAGACATGCCTTCTCCCCACTGGAATCAGCCAGTAGGGAAGGCTATCGGGAAAGGGGGAGGATGCCTGCAAACAACTCAATATCGGATAGGGAGAATTATTGTTATTGAGCCACGAAAGCAAAAAAGCTCTGGCCTAACGGCAGAGCTTTAATCAGGCTGGCTATATTCAGATGACTATCTGGCGGTGAGTGAATGTGCGCGTTTGTGCATCGTGGTAAGGGCAGGGATGAGTAAACTGATTGCCGTTAACCCGTGCCCCAACTGGCATAAACTTTCCGGCGTGGATTCGCACACGTCATTATCGGCAAAGGTAATCAGCGCATCGCCAATGAAATTCAGACAATGGCAAAGCCCTGCCTGTGTTTCGGCGCAATATTCTGTGACCCTCGAGAGTTCGTCATTGTCCATGTGTGAAAAGTCCAGACGCGCCAGCGCGGCACTCATGGCGGAGTAACGGTTCTCATAATCCGGCAGTGATTGATAAGACGAGCCCGTGTTACTATTGGTGTCAGCCATAGCATTAGTCCTCATAATGTTGTGGTCAGAGGCCCGGTTAGTGTTCCTAGCACTGCCGGGCTTCGTTCTTTACTGTTGCAAAACACCATGTAATTGCGGTGTAATTACAACTATACCATGCTATGGAATTTGTAATTACAATGTCAAGCGAAAAATCAAAAACAGACCAGTATCAAATTCGGCTGTCCCACGAGTTTCGTGCGCAGTTAGAAGAACAAGCCCATAAGGATGGCGATAAGACATTGGCGACGTGGATCAAGCGTGTTCTGCGTAAGGAAATCCAGACTCGCGGTATTGAACCAAAAGGCTGAACGGTGGTTTGAGCCAGTCGATGTAGCAAATCCTAACGTGTAAGAGACGTTTGGCCGAATGCCCGAATGATTTTACGACAACGCTCCTGACGGGTTTTCTATCACATAGAAAGCCCGTCAGGAGCCAACAAGCGCAGCGCGTTAGCCTGCTGAATGACTCCGCGCATAAATATACGGTGCGACGTAGCCGTCGCGGTTAACGTCCAGATAATCCGACCACCACTGCATCATTTCGATTCTGGCTTCCAGATGCTCCGCTTTATGCACATAGGCAGCCCGCACGCCGTTGCGCTCTTTGTGGCTCATCTGCCGCTCAATGGCATCCTTTGACCAGCGTCCGGACTCGTTCAGGGCGCTACAGGCCATGGTTCTGAAGCCGTGGCCGCAGATTTCGGTTTTGGTGTCATAGCCAATCACGCGCAATGCTTTGTTGATGGTGTTTTCACTCATCGGCTTGTTCAGGGTATGTGCGCCGGGAAAAACGAAGACCGATTCGCCAGAAATCGCCTGAATCTGTTTCAGCAGGGCGACTGCCTGCCGTGACAGCGGCACCAGATGTTCATCCTTCATTTTTGCGCCACGCTCTGAGAATCGCACGCCGTTTACCGCTTCACGTTGGGCGGGCACGCTCCAGATATGCGCTTTCAGGTTAAATTCATCCCAGCGGGCAAAGCGGAGTTCACTGGAACGCAGAAACACATGCAGATTCAGCTCCAGCGCCAGACGGGTCAGCATCCGGCCTTTGTAGTTCTCCATCTTCCCCAGCAGTTCAGGCAGGCGTTTCAGCGGTAGGGCGGGGTGATGTTGGGTCGTAACCGGGGTCACGACGCCATCTAAATCGTAAGCCGGATTGTATTTGATGGCGCCCTGCTGCACGGCGTGGCGCATGATTTTGGTCAGGTGCTGGCGTACCCGTCCGGCGACGTCATGCACGCCTTTATCGTCAATCGCCTTAACCAATTGCGCAAGATGGCGGGTTTCAACCTGCGCGATATCCATCGCGCCAATCATGGGGAAAACGTAGCGTTTCAGACAGGTGAGAATTTTATCGGCGTGCGCGTCCGACCAGAGCTTGAGGCAACTGCTGTGCCACGCCATTGTGACAGACTGAAAGGTGCGGGATTCATCAACGGCGGGGTTGTTCGCCTTGCGAAGCTGAGAAGGGCTGATGCCGGATGCCAATAGCTTACGTGCCGCATCGCGCTTTTCGCGGGCCTCTGCCAGCGTGGTTTGAGGGTAGGGGCCAAAGGCCAGACGGCTTTCTTTACCGCCGAAACGATAGCGGAAATACCATAGCTTAGCGCCGCTGGTGGATACCGTGAGGTACAGGCCTTGCGAGTCAGTGAGTTTGTAAGATTTTGCGAGAGGTTTCGCGGATCGGATTTTGCTGTCAGTTAACATGTGAGGGTCACTCCCGTTCATCGAACTGAATGACCCGCAATCTGACCCACAAATTCCCCGATACGAAGGGATAAATCAAAACGCATCGGAAAAGATTTTTACGCCAACTTATTGAATCGCAATAACATAGGGATTGATAAGGAAGCATAAAAAAGGAAAGGTGGTGCCCGGACTCGGAATCGAACCAAGGACACGAGGATTTTCAATCCTCTGCTCTACCGACTGAGCTATCCGGGCAACGGGGCGCATTAAACCGTATTGGCCGCGTGGCGTCAACGGGTTTATCAACGAAAGCGCGGAAAACCCTGCTGACTGCTGACTTTTCAGCCAAACTACGGGCTTTACCGCATTTTGTGTCTGAAATCAGGTGAGTGCGCCGTTTTTACGACACAGCGCAAAGCGTAATACATCTTCTGCCAGCCGTTGGGCGGTAGCGATGCTGGTGGCTTGATGCTTGACCAGCAGGTTGCTCAGGCAGCCTTCCAGAATCAATTCCATCTGCTGTGCCACCATTTCAGGATCGTCCGTTTCCAGCTCTTCCAGCAAATCGCGGGTATAGCGGTAAGACGCCAGCTTTTGCTGTTCCGCAATCTGGTGGATAGGGTGATTGATATCAGGAAAGAAGCTGCATGCCGCAATAAACAAGCAGCCTGGATAGCGCTGTTTATTCACCGACTCATGCAACACCTGATAGCGCGCCAGCAGTTTCTGCTCGATGGTTTTCTCGTCGTCTAAGAGAAGCTGACGCCGCCAGGTATCGACCTGCTGACTGTGGTGACGCAGGCCGTCGTACAGCAGCGCCTCCCGATCCGGCCAGAATGGCGTCAGTTCTTCTACTGGAACCCCCAGCCTCTCCGCCAGCATATCCAGTGTCGTCATGGCAAAACCGTGCTGCTCCAGTAGCGTAAGCGCATGTTCAAGTACGTCTTCCCGTTGCATTAGGTCTCCTCCAGAAGCACAACAAGCGAATTGAAAGTGTCGTTTATGGGCGGAACGTCTGCAAATGTGCCTGAAATTGTTCAGCGTTCATAAAACCGGTGACGCGCGAACCGGGGATCTCTTTCCCCTGTGCGTCAAAAAAGACGATAGTCGGTAGCCCTAAAACCTGTAGTTTTTTCAGCAGTGCGTTTTGTTCATCGCGGTTGGCGGTGACATCTGCCTGTAACAGCGTGATGCGTGACAGATGGGTTTGCACCGCTGGGTCGCTGAACGTATATTTCTCGAACTCTTTACAGGCCACACACCAGTCAGCGTAAAGATCGAGCATAACAGGCTGATGACTGTTTGCCAGCGCGTTGTTGAGATCGGCAATATTGGCGACAGGGGCAAAATTTAGTGCTGAAGTATGAGTTTGCGCCACGCTTGTTGGGGGGAATACCCAGTCTTGCAGCGGTTTGGCGCTGATCACCACACCTGCCAGCAGCAATAGCTGTACGCCGCGCATCCAGCCTTTGCTACTGCGCAGCGTCAGCATGAGAGCCCAGCCGAAGAAGGCGATACCTAGGGCGCTCCACAGGCGTATTCCCCAAGTCTCGCCGAGAATGCGCTCCAGCAGAAAAACGGGCAGTGCCAGAATAATGAAACCAAACGCTTCCTTAACGTACTGCATCCACGGGCCGCTGCGCGGTAGCAGTTTGTTGCCGAACAGCGTGACCAGAATGAGCGGTAAACCCATTCCGAGCGCGTAGAGATAGAGCGTGCCGCCACCTGCCAGCATGTTGCCACTCTGGGCGATATAAAGCAGGATGGCACTAAGCGGAGCGGTGGTGCAGGGGGAACAAATTAGCCCAGCCAATGCGCCCATGCAGAATACGCCAGTGACGGAGCCGCCTTGCTGACGGTTGCTCCATTCTGTCAGTCGGGTTTGTACCGATGACGGGAGCTGGAGTGTATACAGGCCAAACATGGACAGCGCCAGCGCAGCAAACATCACCGACAGGCCAATCAGAATGTACGGATGCTGGAGCGCGGCCTGAAAGCGTAATCCGGCGGCAGCGACAACCAACCCGAGCAGCGTGTAGGTCAGCGCCATGCCCTGAACGTAGGTCATCGACAGCAGCAGCGTGCGGCGCGGCGTCAGTTGTTCTTTTCTACCCAGCACCAAGCTGGCAATCAGCGGGTACATCGGCAGGACGCAGGGGGTAAAGGCGACGCCAATACCAATTAACAGCGCCCACCACGGGGAGAAAGGCATCGGTGTGCTCTGCGGCGTTGCCGTCTGGGCTGACGCGGTATTCGATGTATCTGTGCCCGCGTTAGCCAGCACCTGACTGAGAGGAACGATGCGCGTTTCCGGCGGATAGCAGAAACCCGCATCGGCGCAGCCTTGATAGGTGACTTTAACCGTCGCGCCGTTTTCGGCCTGTTGAATGGGAACCGTTAGCGCCAGCCGATCCCGCAGGATAAAGACTTGACCGAAGAACTCGTCGTTATGGCTTTCGCCCTGCGGCAGCTCCACCTTGCCAAGCGTGGCGCCGTTGCCTTCGATCTTGATTTGCGCACGGTACAGGTAGTAATCCGGATGGATATTCCAACGCAGGTTGAGTTGGTTCTCCTGCTGCTGAAACTCAAAAGCGAAAGCACCATCTACCGGCAAAAAGCGTGATGTCGTGCTGTTACCAAATAACTTTTGGCCGAAAGAAGAGGCGGCCACACTGGGGGGGCTAAAAGCCGTCCATAACAGGAAAATCAGCGTAAAGATGCGTTGAGCCATGTCAGATAATCGCTATCGCCCGCCACTACTGGCAATACCAGAAGCTCTGGGGTGTCATAAGGGTGGTGGTATTTCAGGTGTTCCAACAGGGATTGTTGGTGTGAAATGTCGCTTTTGATCAGCATCTGGACTTCAGACTGCTGCTCAAGTTTTCCTTCCCAAAAATAGAGTGACCTTGCGCCGGGCAATAATGTTACACAAGCAGCAAGCTGTGCTTCCAGTAGTTGTTTGGCAAGATGTTGCGCACAATCTTCGTCAGGTGCGGTACATAGTATGACGACGGCTTCGCAAGCAGAACGGTCAGACATCGTATCCTCAGGTGTCAGGTAAACAAAATTTCGAACGTACAGAAAAGACACTATACCTTGCTTTGCGATGTTAGGGGAATGATACGGTTCGCCCCAATGGCGCGAACCGTAAGGTGACCTCAGCTGATACCGTACCTATAGCAGAATATTGCCAAGGAGGAAGCCGAAAGTGACTGACAAAACAATGGCTAACACGCCGGGGATCAGGAAAGAGTGGTTGAAGACGAATTTGCCGATTCGGGTTGAGCCAGTGTCATCCATTTCTACCGCAGCCAACAGTGTTGGATAGGTAGGCAGAACGAACAAGGCAGAAACAGCGGCGAACGAAGCAACGGCGGTGACGGGTGACACGCCCAGTAGTAGTGCCGCCGGCATTAGCGCTTTTGCCGTGGCTGCCTGAGAGTAAAGCAGCGTAGCGGCAAAGAACAGTACCACAGCCAGCATCCACGGGTAATTCTGCAATAACGCCCCTGCTGTCCCCTGAATATCGGCGATATGGGCTTTAACAAACGTATCACCTAACCACGCCACACCCATGACGCACACGCAGGCACTCATACCGGATTTGAACGTGCTGGCGGAAAGTATTTGCGCGGTATCCAGTTTACAGGTGATACAGATGAGCGTCGCAATGGTCAGCATGAATACCACGATGGCTTCGTTACGTGGCAGAACCGGGTTTGAAATCAATCCGACGGTGTCACTAATTGCGGTGGCATAGAGTACGACGGCAACGATACCAACCAGAAACAGTGTTACTGAACGTTTGGCACCCGGTTTGATGTCCAGTTTTGTATTACCGCGTAGCAACGTTTCACCTTTTTTCAGACGCTCCTGATAAATTTCGTCATCTTTTAGCTCTTTGCCCAGAAAGTTGGTGACGATAGCGGTGAGCAATACTGCCGCCAGGGTGGTGGGAATGCAAATTCCCAATAGCATCAGGTAGCTGACACCGTGAGGCTCAAGAATGCCCGCTACGAAGACCACGGCGGCAGAAATTGGAGAGGCGGTGATCGCGATTTGCGAAGCCACGACGGCGATGGAAAGGGGACGTGAGGGACGAATCCCCTGTTCTTTTGCGACTTCAGCGATCACCGGGAGGGTAGAAAACGCCGTATGACCGGTTCCCGCAAGGATTGTCATGAAATAAGTGACCAATGGCGCAAGGAAAGTCACGTATTTCGGCTGTCGACGTAATAGTTTTTCTGCAAGACTGACCAGATAATCCATTCCGCCGGCAACCTGCATGGCGGCGATAGCGGCGATAACCGCCATGATGATTTCAATAACATCAAACGGGATAGCGCCGGGTTTTATCTGAAATCCTAGTGTGAGGATCAGTACACCCAGCCCACCGGCAAAACCAATGCCGATACCTCCGAGCCGTGCCCCCAGATAAATGGCAAGCAGGACGATGATTAGCTCAATGACGACCATAACAATGCTCCTTTTTAATAAAAAAATCAGGTATCAGTTTTTCTTATCTCTGTGCGAAGCATAAAACAAAGGCACGCTGTTCTTTAGAAACGGGCGTGCCTGATAAGGATGAGATCGTGAACTTAGGGCGTCTCGTTCTCATCGGTGTAACGTTTGGCCTTGTATGCCGGATGCATCAGGTTCTGGATAGAGAAAATGTCATCCAGCTCCGCTTCCGTCAGTAGACCACGCTCCAGTACGACTTCTCGTACGCTCTTGCCGGTTTCGGCACAGATCCTGCCGACAATATCGCCGTTGTGATGGCCGATAAATGGGTTCAGATAGGTGACGATACCGATAGAATTAAAGACGTAAGCCTCACAGACTTCTTTGTTGGCAGTGATGCCGTTGACACATTTTTCCAGCAGGTTGTAACAGGCGTTGGTCAGAATGTGGGTTGATTCAAACATCGCCTGACCGATAACCGGTTCCATCACGTTTAACTGTAGTTGCCCGGCCTCCGATGCCATCGTGACGCAGGTGTCATTACCGATGACTTTAAAACACACTTGATTGACAACTTCCGGCACGACTGGATTGACTTTGGCCGGCATGATTGAAGAACCTGCCTGTAATTCAGGCAAATTAATTTCATTCAAGCCCGCACGAGGTCCGGAAGAGAGCAAACGCAGGTCGTTACAGATTTTAGATAATTTCACCGCCAGGCGTTTCAGTGACGAATGCACCATCACATAAGCACCGCAGTCTGAGGTGGCTTCAATGAGATCTTCTGCCGGAATACAGGGCAAACCGCTCACCTCTGCTAATCGCTGTACCGCAAGCTGTTGGTAACCATCCGGCGTATTCAGCCGGGTGCCGATTGCGGTCGCGCCCAGATTCACTTCAAGTAGCAATTCTGCCGTGCGTAGCAGGTTTTTGTTTTCTTCTTTCAGTAACACGTTAAAAGCATGGAATTCCTGGCCCAGCGTCATCGGGACGGCGTCCTGGAGCTGGGTTCGGCCCATCTTCAAGACGAGCTCAAACTCTTTAGCTTTACGTTCAAATCCATCACCTAGCTGTGTCAGAGCATCAATTAACTTTAGAATTGATGCATAGACGGCAATACGAAAGCCAGTTGGGTAAGCGTCGTTCGTTGATTGACATTTATTCAGGTGGTCATTCGGATTTAAATATTGATATTCCCCTTTTGCATGCCCCATCAGTTCCAGACCAATATTGGCTAGCACCTCATTGGTGTTCATGTTCACTGAGGTGCCCGCACCGCCTTGATAAACATCGATCGGGAATTGATCCATGCATCTGCCGTTATTCAATACCTCATCGCAGGCTTGAATGATAACGTCAGCGATTTTCCGAGGAATGGTTTGCAGCTCTTTATTTGCCAGTGCCGCCGCTTTTTTCACCATAACCATGCCGCGAACAAATTCAGGAATGTCGCTTATCTTGTTGTTGCTAATGTAAAAATTCTCGATAGCCCGCAGGGTATGAATACCGTAATAAGCGTCGGCGGGAACTTCCCGTGTACCTAACAGGTCTTCTTCAATACGAATATTATCTGACATGAAAGCCTTCTCTTGTTTGGCTGCTGACGAGAGTTTGGTTTAACCGATTATATTACCACGAGCAACAGCTACAGAATGTTTGACCATGACTGCATCTGTTGCCGTGATGATATTCTGACCAGAAAACAAAAAATAGTAGCCTGGATCACTATCTGATCGTTCCATACGGTCTGGGTAAATGAACTGTGATAACCATCACGCGCAACTATTTTGAAACAATAAACCGTAGGGGTACTGCTTGAAAATGTGGCTCTGCGCTACCATCTCAGTAAATTATAATGTGTTATTCCGCCACGTGTGGTCATGTTTTTTTTAATAACACATTGGTTTTAAAGAAAATATTAAAAAATCAATCATTATTCCTGTTTTCAACAGGATGCGTTTTCAAAACACAGGAGAGCCGGGTGCGCTGGTTACCGTTAGTCTTAATCTTTCTTTTCACTTATGTGGAGATTTCTCTGTTTATCCAGGTGGCAGAGGTGCTTGGTGTTGCGATAACGCTATTACTGGTGGTGTTTACATCTTGTGTTGGCGTGTCGTTAGTGCGCAATCAGGGAATGAAAACCATCCTTCAAATGCAACAGAAAATGGCAGCCGGGGAAAGCCCGGCTGCGGAAATGGTGAAAAGTGTGTCATTAGTGCTGGCGGGTTTTTTACTGCTGGTGCCGGGCTTTTTTACTGATTTTCTCGGCCTGTTGCTGTTATTACCGCCGGTTCAAAAGCATCTGACACTAAAACTCATGCCGCATTTGCACATTTGGCGTCCGGGTTCTGGCTCGACATCTTCAGATGGAAATACTTTTGAAGGCGAATATCAACGTAAAGACGACACTCGCGGGAATATCGAACATCGAGATGAAAAAGACGATCGTTGACGACAAGATTGCGCCTACGGTGTAAATGTCTATCTCATTGATAAATTTTGTTTTTTAGTTTTAAATGTGCGAAAAGAAGAGACTTAACGCAAAAAAAATGTCTTCCTTCCCTTGAAGGGGTTGGAAATGTCCCCACTTAGAAGACCACAAGGCCGGATATAATGATGTGTCTGGCGTTTATCCTAAAACTGATGTGGACTTTCTCAAAGGAGAGCTATCAATGAAAATTCGTCCATTGCATGACCGCGTGATCGTCAAGCGCAAAGAAGTTGAGTCCAAATCTGCTGGCGGTATCGTTCTGACCGGCTCCGCTGCAGGTAAATCTACCCGTGGTGAAGTGCTGGCCATCGGGCATGGTCGCATCCTGGAAAATGGTGAAGTGAAACCGCTGGATGTGAAAGTAGGCGATATCGTTATTTTCAATGATGGCTATGGCGTGAAAGCGGAAAAGATCGACAACGAAGAAGTGTTGATCATGTCCGAAAGCGACATTCTGGCAATTGTTGAAGCGTAATTACGCGTAATCATTTGAACTGAACGAATTTAAGGGAAATACACCAATGGCAGCTAAAGACGTAAAATTCGGTAATGACGCTCGCGTAAAAATGTTGCGTGGCGTGAATGTACTGGCTGATGCAGTGAAGGTTACCCTGGGGCCTAAAGGCCGTAACGTTGTACTGGATAAATCCTTCGGTGCACCGACCATTACTAAAGATGGTGTTTCTGTTGCACGTGAAATCGAATTGGAAGATAAATTCGAAAACATGGGCGCACAGATGGTGAAAGAAGTTGCCTCTAAAGCGAACGACGCAGCAGGCGACGGCACCACGACAGCAACCGTACTGGCTCAGTCCATCATCACTGAAGGTTTGAAAGCCGTTGCTGCTGGCATGAACCCGATGGATCTGAAACGCGGTATCGATAAAGCAGTTATCGCTGCTGTTGAAGAATTGAAGAAACAATCTGTGCCTTGCTCTGATTTCAAAGCGATCGCTCAGGTTGGTACCATCTCTGCAAACTCAGATGACACCGTAGGTAAACTGATTGCAGAAGCGATGGAAAAAGTGGGCAAAGAAGGCGTTATTACTGTTGAGGAAGGCACTGGCCTGCAAGACGAACTTGACGTTGTTGAAGGTATGCAGTTTGACCGTGGCTACCTGTCCCCTTACTTCATCAACAAACCTGAAACGGGTTCTGTTGAATTAGAAAGCCCATTCATCCTGTTGGCCGATAAGAAAATCTCCAACATCCGCGAGTTGCTGCCTGTGTTGGAAGCAGTAGCCAAAGCCGGTAAACCACTGCTGATTATTGCAGAAGATGTTGAAGGCGAAGCGCTGGCAACGCTGGTTGTTAACACCATGCGTGGTATTGTTAAAGTGGCTGCGGTAAAAGCGCCGGGCTTCGGCGATCGCCGTAAAGCTATGCTGCAAGATATTGCGACGCTGACTGCGGGCACAGTAATTTCGGAAGAAATCGGTCTGGAACTGGAAAAAGCGACGCTGGAAGATCTGGGTCAGGCTAAACGCGTTGTTATCAATAAAGACACCACGACTATCATTGATGGCGTGGGCGATGAAGGCGCTATTCAGGGTCGTGTTACCCAGATTCGTCAGCAGATTGAAGATGCAACGTCAGACTACGACAAAGAAAAACTGCAAGAGCGTGTGGCTAAACTGGCTGGCGGCGTAGCCGTTATCAAAGTTGGCGCAGCAACTGAAGTTGAAATGAAAGAGAAGAAAGCACGTGT
This sequence comes from Pectobacterium hainanensis, assembly GCF_046237015.1. Lineage (NCBI taxonomy): Bacteria > Pseudomonadati > Pseudomonadota > Gammaproteobacteria > Enterobacterales > Pectobacteriaceae > Pectobacterium > Pectobacterium hainanensis. The sequence continues at coordinate 47,301 of NZ_JBJYIN010000023.1, read as the reverse complement.
TGAAGATGCTCTGCATGCAACCCGCGCTGCCGTAGAAGAAGGTGTGGTTGCCGGTGGTGGTGTAGCGCTGATCCGTGCAGCAGCTTCTATTTCTGTTTCTGGCCTGAAAGGCGACAACGAAGATCAGAACGTGGGTATCAAAGTTGCGCTACGCGCAATGGAATCTCCGCTGCGCCAGATCGTCGTTAACGCTGGTGAAGAAGCATCTGTTATTGCCAACAACGTGAAAGATGGTGAAGGCAACTACGGTTACAATGCTGCAACGGAAGAATACGGTAATATGCTGGACTTCGGTATTCTGGATCCAACCAAAGTTACCCGTTCTGCTCTGCAATATGCCGCATCTATCGCTGGCCTGATGATCACCACCGAATGTATGGTGACCGATCTGCCTAAAGACGATAAAGCTGACTTAGGTGCTGCTGGTGGTATGGGCGGCATGGGCGGTATGGGTGGAATGATGTAAGGCAGCATTTTGTCATCGGATATCCCGATGGCAGTTTGATGCGTTTTGCATTTATTGATTTGTTGTTGAAAAAGCACTGTCTGGCTACCTATTGCTGGACGGTGCTTTTCTTTTTGACCTGTTCATTGTTTTCCCCTGTTTCTATGCTTTTTTACTTAATATTGTCTGTGTCTTTTTATCCTGTTGTTTTCTATTTTTCCTTTAAAATTAATGATGCTTTACCTCCGGCAAAGACCAATAAAAAGCTGAGATATTGGGGGCAATGGGTGCATAACGTGTTATTGCCAACCCATTCTGCGCTACAATGTGGGTCGTTTACTTTATTTACGAAACAACCCTGAGCGGAGTAGGGAAATGTCTGATGACGCGCCGACGCTTCTGCGCTCCATTGAATGGTTTACTGAACCACCTTTAGCCTTGCCTGAGCATATTGGAAGTTGGCTGATGGAAACAGGGTCGATGACGAAACGCTTGGAAAGCTATTGCACTCAACTGACGGTGATGTTGTGCACAGAGCGTTTTGTTACGCCGTATGAGCTCGGCGATGAATGCGATCATTTGCCCCTAAGCGAGCATTACTGGCTACGCGAGGTGGTGCTTTATGGTGACAAGCAGCCTTGGTTGTTTGGCCGAACACTTATCCCCCGACAAACGTTGGATGGTGCTGGCTCTGCTTTGAAGGATATTGGCACTGAGCCTTTAGGTCGTTACCTGTTTCGGTATGAAGGGTTAACGCGGGATTATATTCATACCGGATGCGGCGGTGGCCTGTGGGCACGGCGTTCTCGTTTGCGCCTTTCCGGTAGTCCGTTTTTGTTGACTGAACTTTTTTTACCAGGATCACCGCTTTATTCTACGGTTAGCCTGTGAAGGCTAATCGGTAATTGAGGAGATAAGTCCGTTGGAAAGAAGTATAACGACGGGAAAATGGCTGGCTTACTGTCGTTTGATGCGTATTGATAAGCCGATAGGCTCCCTGTTGCTGCTATGGCCAACGTTATGGGCCTTATGGATGGCGGGCCGTGGTATACCCGGACCGTGGATCCTGTTTGTGTTCGTCGCAGGCGTGTTTTTAATGCGAGCGGCCGGTTGTGTGATCAATGATTATGCTGACCGCCATTTTGATGGGCATGTGAAACGTACCGCTTTGCGGCCTTTGCCCAGTGGTGCAGTCAGCGAACAATCGGCCAAAGTGCTATTTGTCATTCTGGTTTTGCTAGCATTTGGTCTGGTGTTGACGTTAAACAGGATGACTATCTGGCTTTCCGTTGCCGGGCTGGCGTTAGCCTGGATATACCCTTTTATGAAGCGCGTGAGCCATTTGCCACAGTTTGTCTTAGGCGCGGCGTTTGGATGGTCCATCCCCATGGCCTATGCCGCCGTTAGTGGTGCATTACCGCTAACCTGTTGGCTGATGTTCTTGGCCTATATTTGCTGGACGGTGGCGTACGATACCCAATATGCCATGGTTGATCGAGATGACGATCTCAAGATCGGGATTAAGTCGACAGCAATTCTGTTTGGTCGATTTGATACGTTAATCATCGGCTTATTACAATTAAGTATGCTGTTACTGATGGCGGCATTGGGGTATATCACCGCATTGGGTAGCGCTTTTTATATTTCGTTATTGGTTGCCGCTGGCTTGTTTATTTACCAGCAAATATTGACCGCAGGACGGGAGCGTGAAGCCTGTTTTAAAGCTTTCCATAACAATAACTATGTTGGTATTGCGCTATTTGCTGGCGTAGTCTTCGGGTTATAAGGTGGGGTATTTCTCAATAAAACGGCGGATAAACCGCCGTTTTTGTGTGAGTAGCTGTTTTTTCGTGCCGATGCCGTTACTGCGTATCGTCTTCCACTGCTAACAATATTGGCTCGTTTTCTATCACCGCTGGTGAACTGGCGCTTTCAATGGTTAACCGGACTTCTGGCGTGATCAAATCGCCCAGAATAGTATAGATTTCCAAAATATCCCTCTGTGCCGCTTCAACGCTATCGGTGATGTAGCCTTCGTTGCGTAACGTCGCGACCAGCGTTGAGAAAACCGCTTTATCAAAGAACTCTGGTGCATTAATGCCGTGTAGCACGGATAGGCGTTGCGCCATATTCCGGCTTTCCTTCTCCAGGGTTCCCCGATTAATCTCAGGGTTCGCTCCCAGCAATGACAGGGTAATAGCGTATCGTTGCAGCGTTTCTCGCACGCCAGCGGCTAAAAGTTGTAGTGTACGGATTCGAGCTGGATTGATGACCAATGCGCCTTCCTTCGTGCACAATAACTGTTGCCGGGTTAGCTCGGATACTAAGGTGGAGATAACTTCTGGCAGTTGTTCCTTCGTGTAATGCAAAAACAGCTCAGCCTGAAGGAGCGGATATATCAGCGTGACTTGGCGAACGACTTCCTCAAGCGTGATACGGCGATGATGAATCGCCATACTGGCAATCAATGACGGCAATATCAGCAGATGCTGAATATTATTGCGGTAATAAGTCATTAGAACAGCCTGTTCACGCGGCAGAATAATGATATCGCCGATACTGTCTTTCTCGACTTCAAACTTATTCATATCCAGCGCGTGTTCCAGCAATTCATCAGCCGTTTTCTTCGGTGCGGTGATGTCTTTGTGGTAAGGAACATTACGCAATAGTTGTAGATAACAATCCAATTGCTCCTGCATTTGTTCTCTGGTCAGAGAACGCTGACGCGATGCCAGTAATGCTGTGGAACAAAGGTTCATTGCGTTTGCCGCTGCCGAATTATTGATACGAACCATAATATCGGTGGCGATGTTTTGCACTGTAGGCGTCAGCCAACTGGGGCGCTGTGCTTCAATCGGATCGATAGCATCACGCCATTGCGGCACATGCTGATTCAGATACGTCGTCAAGGGGAGCGGTTCGCCGAAGTTTACATAGCCCTGGCCCAGATTGCGTAATTTACGTAGCCCGCGAACCATCTGCATAAAGCCTTCTTTCTCTTTGGTCGCACCACGCAGTTCTTTTGCGTATGTCCCGACTTCCATGACGTGTTCATAGCCGACATAGATAGGGACTAACGTAATAGGGCGTGTACCGCCGCGTAACATGGCCTGAATGGTCATGGCCAACGTACCGGTTTTTGGCTCCAGCAAGCGACCAGTACGTGAACGACCACCTTCAACAAAATATTCTACCGAGTAACCTCGGGCAAACAGCTCGCCAAGATACTCGCGGAAAATGGTGGAATACAGTTTGTTGCCTTTGAACGTGCGGCGAATAAAAAATGCGCCAAGGCGACGGAAAATCGGCCCGGCGGGCCAGAAATTAAGGTTGATACCTGCCGCGATGTGCGGTGGAACCAGGCCCTGATGGTAGAGGACATAGGATAGCAGCAGGTAGTCCATGTGACTGCGGTGGCAGGGGACATAAACGATTTCATGTCCATCCTGCGCCAATTGGCGCACGCGTTCGGCATTATGGACGTTGATGCCTTGATAAAGACGATTCCACGTCCAACTTAATACACGATCCGATAGACGAACGGCTTCATAAGAGAAGTCTGCCGCGATCTCTTCCATTAAGGCAATGGCGTTTTGCTGTGCTCTTTCGTGGGAGACTTTTTTGCTGCGCGCTTCGTCATCCACGGCTTTTTTGATTGCCTTGGAATCAAGTAATTTATTAAACAGTTCCTGGCGTACCGGCAGACGAGGCCCTACCGCCGCTAACCGCTGACGAGAGAAATGCATTCGTGCGACGCGTGCCAGCTTATGGGCGATGGTTTTGTCGGTGCCGTGTTCTGTCGCCATATAGCGTAATGACACTGGGCTGGAGAAACGGACAAGGCTGTCGCGCCCCAGCCACAGAACGGCAAAAAATTTCTCGATACCGTTGAGCAACCGTAAATGCGGCGTGGCCTGATTTTGCCCCTCACGACCGGGTGAGCGTCCAAACATGACAGAGACCGGCACCATTTGCACGTCCAGATCGGGATTTGCGCGGTGCAGGTCCAGATAATCGTGGAACAGCTTTACCGATTCCTGTTTGGGGATGTAGTAGCGGAAAACCCGAGGGCCGTCATTGATGAATACATGACTAGGTAAGGCCACATCACCAATGATTACCGGTTGCAGAGGGTCTGGCAAACCTAGCGCCTGACACTTTGTCTGCAACGTCAGCAAATCTGCCTGAGAATTGTAAGGTAATACATAGAGAATCGGTCGTAACGGGTCTAAACCCAGTTCGGTTTCGGGATCTATGGGTATGACTTTACTTTTCACTAACAGCCTGAGCGGGAAACTCAATAATTTATAGTAAATTTTACGCCAACCTGACATAACAACTTAAAGCCTCTTGTTAGCAATGCGCCGCAAGGATACCAGAAACTACGCTGGAGATCTGTGGTGATGAGACAACGGTTAAGCGTTAAAATGCGAGCGATCTCTTATACTCGTTATCTTTCCGGTTTTGAGTGTGTTGGCTGTATGTCCTGGGCCAACATTCCGAGGCGTTCAAAATGACAATGTTTTGCCTGGCAACCCGAAGCCGATCAGGTATCTATACTATTTTTAGCAATTGGAGGATGAATGAATAAAGCAACGGGGATGACCCGGATTATCAAGGCGACCGGTTATTCTCTTAAGGGGCTTCAGCAAGCGTGGCAACATGAAGCCGCTTTTCGTCAGGAAACGGTACTGACGATCGTTGGCGTCGTTGCCGCCTGCCTGCTGCCCGTCTCTCTGGTTGAGAAACTGCTGCTTATTGGCTCAGTTGTGTTAATCATGCTGTTTGAGCTAGCAAATAGTGCGATTGAAGCGGTCGTCGATCGCATCGGTATGGAGCACCATGAGTTATCTGGTCGGGCAAAAGATATCGGTTCTGCGGCGGTATTTGTGGCCATTTTATTGGCGGCTGTCGTCTGGATCAGCATTATCTGGCAGAATTTTGCGTGAAGGTTTGCAGAAACTAATAAAAAACTGAGGTTTACCCATCTCCTGGTTCCCAAGCGAGCATGACCTGTATATACTCACAGAAAGACTGTATAAACAACCAGGGGGCGGAATGAAAGTACTAACAGCCAGACAGCAGCAGGTCTATGACCTGATCCGCGATCATATTGCGCAGACCGGTATGCCGCCTACGCGTGCGGAAATTGCCCAACAGCTAGGATTTCGTTCACCGAATGCCGCTGAAGAGCATTTAAAAGCATTAGCGCGTAAAGGTGTGATTGAAATTGTCTCTGGCGCCTCTCGCGGTATCCGCTTACTGATGGAGGACGAAACCGGTATTCCGTTGATTGGTCGTGTTGCGGCTGGTGAGCCGCTCTTAGCGCAACAGCATATAGAATGTCACTATCAGGTTGATCCCTCGATGTTCAAGCCCAGAGCGGATTTTTTGCTACGTGTGAATGGGATGTCGATGAAAGATATCGGCATTATGGATGGTGATTTACTTGCCGTACATAAGACGCAGGATGTTCATAATGGACAGGTCGTCGTCGCTCGTATCGAAGATGAAGTCACGGTAAAACGCCTGAAAAAACAGGGCAGTGTGGTGCATTTGCTGGCTGAGAATGACGCGTTTTCTCCCATCGTGGTAGATCTACGTGAACAGAGTTTTTCGATTGAAGGTTTGGCTGTCGGCGTTATTCGTAACGGTGACTGGAGCTGATTTTTCTGCTGTGAGACGCGCTAGAACGGGTTGTTTTAGTATTTGCGCGTTTTGATTCGAGGCATTTTTTGACGTTTTATGGGCACATGTCAATGTGCCCGATAGCCTTGCAGGGCTAGCGTTTCTTGATTGGAATACTATGGTCGTGATCGCACTGATCTGTCTGTTTGCATGCCGCCACTTCCTGGCAACCTTCGCAAAGACCATGAGCTTCAATAACGCTGTGGCGTAAAGTAAAGCCAGCTTGTTGCGCTAAATCACGCAGATTTTCCTCTACACCTTCGGTTTGACGTTCGGCTACCTGACCACACCGATCGCAAATGAAGAGAGCAGAGGTATGGCTATGATCTTCAATATGGTGACAAAGTACATAGCTGTTGTTTGACTCAACACGATGAATAAATCCCTGTTCCAGCAAAAAATCAAGGGCACGATAGACCGTCGGTGGTTTGGCCTGAGGTTCTGATATCCGCAGAAGATCGAGCAGATCATAGGCACTGATAGCACCAGTCTGCTCCGCCATTAAGCGTAACACTTCCAGTCGTTGTGGCGTCAGACGAACACCGCGCTGCTGACAAATCTGTTCAGCCTGGGCAAGCAGGTTGTCCTGAGTGGTTGAATGCATTGTCATATCACCCTGACGGATAGAGGAACAAGCTCATATCTTATCATGGCTGAAGAAAAACGCCGAGATAGTGAGGCGGATTGGATAAATCCTCGATATCAGGCAACCAAATCGATAAGCAAGGCTTGTAATGCGGTTTCTGCCTTTAAATTTAGTACCGTTTCCTGTTGGATAAAGGCTCCATCGCCACAGCATAGCGCCTGACGGCCCGATGATTCGTAGAGGCTCATTGAACCATTAATCGATTGTAGATAGGCCTGATTGCCTTGTAGCTTAATGGTTTTTTGCTCATTTTCTTGCAATTCTAAATGATGGATCCACACTTGCTGACGGAGTTGTAAACTACCTTGATCACCTTCTGGTGAGGCTAATAAGTGATGGCCTGTTTTATTGAGCGTGAGTCGTTGTAGCGAGCTGTTTTCCCGCGTTGGGCACGCATCCAGCCACAGTTGCATTCGAGTGAGTGGTTTACAGTTGCTGGTGTTATGTTCGCTATAGCTGACATTCGGTTGCGTTGCGAATAGCAGCACTTCCCCTTCTTTGGCGTGGACATGATGGCCATTACTATCGCGGTACTCGGCCTCGCCCTGGAGAATGATGTTTAAAATATCCACGCTGGGGTAGGTACGCGGCTGGAACGATGCTCCGGGCGTCAGGACTTCCTGATTGAGCACTCGTAACGATGCGTAACCAAGCAGCTGTGGGTCAAAATAGTGGCCGAATGAGAACGTATAGCGTGCCTGCAACCAGCCATAGTCAGCTTGACCGCATTGTTCCGCTGCTCTTTTGATGATCATGGTAATGGCCCTGAGTATTTATTTCTTAAACAAATAGTAATTGTGTGGACGCTGGATTGTTAGCTAGTTAATCTGGTGGGCATATTCAAAATTCCTGAATGAGTACGAAAATGGCTAAAGAACGAGCACTGACGCTGGAAGCCTTACGCGTTATGGACGCAATTGATCGTCGGGGAAGTTTTGCCGCTGCGGCAGATGAGTTAGGGCGAGTGCCCTCTGCTCTCAGCTATACCATGCAAAAGTTGGAAGAAGAGTTAGATGTTGTCTTATTTGATCGCTCTGGGCATCGAACGAAATTTACGAATGTTGGCCGGATGCTACTTGAGCGCGGGCGTATTTTGCTTGAAGCCGCGGATAAGCTCACTACGGATGCAGAAGCGCTGGCGCGTGGTTGGGAAACTCACCTAACGATTGTGACAGAAGCATTGATTCCCAGTCAGCGCCTATTCCCACTGCTCGATAAGTTGTCTTTAAAAGCGAATACCCAGGTGTCTATTTTGACCGAGGTGTTAGCCGGAGCCTGGGAACGTCTGGAGCAAGGGCGAGCGGATATTGTCATTGCGCCGGATATGCATTTTCGTGCCTCTTCTGAAATCAATACGCGTAAGCTGTACACCATGAAGAATATCTATGTCGCCAGCCCGGATCATCCCATCCATCAGGAAGCCGAGCCACTATCAGATGTGACACGGGTAAAATACCGCGGGATTGCTGTTGCCGATACTGCGCGGGAACGTCCAGTCTTAACAGTACAGTTATTGGATAAGCAACAGCGTCTGACTGTGAGCTCTCTGGAAGATAAACGACGTGCTTTATTAGCAGGATTGGGCGTTGCGACAATGCCATATCCCATGGTCGCCCAGGATATTGCTGAGGGGAGATTGCGTGTTGTCAGCCCAGAATATTCATTGGAAAGTCAGATTATTATGGCCTGGCGGCGAGATAGCATGGGAGAGGCTAAGTCTTGGTGTTTGCGGGAAATCCCTAAGTTGCTTAATCAGGCTTAAGGTTTGAGTGACTCGTGTTGTCGGTATTAAGGGGAAAAAGGCATGATGACTCATACCTTTTTATCCTACGAGGTTAAATCGTAAAGGTTTTATCACGCCCATGCGGGGCGGTGAGGTTTTGTTCCGGGCCGAGCGATATTATGCCGTGTGGATTGATCGTTCCGTGGCTTCGATAATAGTGGTGACGGATATGCGCCATATTGACCGTATCAGCGATGCTGGGCATCTGATAGATATCACGTAAAAAGCCGAACAGGTTTGGGTAATCGCTTAAGCGGTATTTGTCGCATTTAAAATGGGTGTGATAAACCGGATCAAAACGGATTAGCGTAGTCCACAGACGTAGATCGGCTTCTGTTAACTGTGAGCCAGTGAGGTAACGCTGTTGGGAGAGTATGGCTTCCAACCGGTTTAGTGCATCAAATACTTTCGTAGCGGCTTCATCATACGCAGATTGACTGGTCGCAAAACCTGATTTGTAGACGCCGTTATTCACGTCGTCATAAATCCAACGGTTTAGTTCATCAATCTGCGAACGTAATGCCAGCGGGTAGTAATCACCTGCTTTAGCGCCAATTTGATCAAATGCGCTGTTGAACATACGAATAATATCGGCGGATTCGTTACTGACAATGGTGTGTTGCTCGGTATCCCATAATACCGGGACGGTCACCCGCCCGCTGTAGTCAGGCTCGGCATGAAGATAGAGTTGATAGAGAAACTCGTGTTGGTAAAGGGAATCGCCAGTTGCGCCGGGAAAATCGATACCAAAGGTCCAACCCTGATCCAGCATCAAGGGATGTACGATAGAAATGGCAATATGGTTTTCCAACCCTTTCAACTGCCGCATAAGCAAGGCACGATGTGCCCAGGGACAGGCAAGGGAAACATAAAGATGATAACGGCCTGATTCAGCCTGAAAACCGCTGGTTCCTGTGCTACCGGGCTGACCATCCGCAGTGACCCAATTGCGAAAGCGTGATTCTGAACGTTTGAAATGCCCACCGGTAGATTTTGTTTCGTACCAGGTATCGTGCCATACGCCGTCAACCAGTTGCCCCATAAATCCTCCCGTTAATGAAACAATGACAGAACGACGGCAAATTTTTATTGCCGCCGTTTGTGTTTGATTATTAAGTGTAGTGCACACCGAGCATGCGCAGAGTTACCACTTTTTATTCAGTATCCGGTCAAGACTGAATGCGCCAGGGCCAGTCACTGCCAGTAGAATATAGCCACCTGCAATTGTCAGGTTTTTCATGAACATCAACTGATTTGCGCCTTCAGCGAAGTTAGTATGGAAAAGCAGTGCTGTGAGTAGCGTAAATCCTGCGGTAAACACGGCAACTGTGCGCGTTAATAAACCAAACAGAACCGCCAGCCCACCACCTAACTCCAATAAAATGGTTAAGGGAAGCAGGAAGGTGGGGACACCCATTGCCTGCATATATTGTTGTGTGCCTGCATAAGCGTCACCTAATTTTCCGTATCCTGCAAAGATAAACAGAATTGGCATTAAGATACGTGCAATCAGTAGTGCGGTGCTTTCTAAATTTTTCATCATGTCTCCAATCAATCTTGTGTATACCCGTCATACTTCAAGTTGCATGTGCGTTGGCTGCGCTACTCGGCCCGTCGTGGGCCTCGCCCTAAAGGGCCGCTGCAAGCAGCGTTCAAACCTGCCTCTGGCAGATTTGTCAGTCACCCGAATCACTTACTCAAGTAAGCTCATCGGGATTCCTTCTCTTGCCGCGTTATTCGGCCTTATGGCCTCACCCCTTCGGGGTCAGCGCAAGCGCTGTTCAAAAACGTTTTGCCGTTTTTGTCCTGAAACTTGAATTATTTTGGGTATAGAACCTTAATGACTCGTTATGTTTTGGTGATTGAGTTATGGGTGGTCTTTACCCATCCATCAACTTATGGGGGGATAATATCGTGGCGTAATATGGCGTGCCAGCGAGTATAATTGTCGGTTTCTTTCAGAAAAATTGATGTTTTTGCTGTGGCGCACACGATACCGGTCAACAACGTTGAAATACTCAAGTGATGATGTGGATTATGGTCAGAAAGAATAATAGTCAGCGCCGTATTGTTATTGCTGGTAGGCGAGTGTGTTAGGTCAACGTCGAGGGAATGTTTTGCGGAAAAGCCTAATCGTCCCCCATAGCCCCATTGCGCGTTTGCCCCAGCGAAACAAGCGGCTTGGATGACGTGCGCCGTAAAGTGCAATGAGGCTGGAACCAATGACCCAATATTTGCGCCATTGCACTAAATTGTGCCAATAACGATCGTAATGGGCGGTTGAATCCATCCACTCATGTTTTCCTGCGGAAAGATCCAACCGCTGCTGTTGTATCGTGCGTAGCAATTGTGCCTTTTCTTTGCTGCGCTGCTGTTGGCTCATTTAGATTCGTCCTCCAGCAAAGCACGATCGGTTTCCAGTTCCTTACGGGTTGCTTTAAGTAGGGTAGAACGCCGAACCTTTATGAGTGTCCAGACGCCGATAATGAGCGCAAGGCCAAGTAATAGGGTGGTAATGCATCCGAGAGCGAATAATCGATGTTGAGCATCAATCCCCAAAATAATTAACGCAATCAGTGTCATTAGACCAAACGTGGCGAAAATCAGCGTTAGCCCAGCCATGATCAACAGTTGAATCAGGTTGGTTTTTTCTTCTTCCAACTCAATAACGGCCAAACGTACACGAGTTTCCACCATACTGACAAGAATGGAAATAATACGTTGTGCAGATGCTATGGCCCCGCTTGCGGGGCCTTGTCGTTGTTTATCTGTCATGATTGCGGACTAATTAACGGCGAGAGAGCAGAACACCGAGTACAACACCCACTGCTGCACCGATACCAACACCGGTCCATGGGTTTTCACGGACATAGTCATCTGCACATCCCACGGCTTCGCGCGTCTGGTTAGCAATGCGCTCACCGGTGTCGCTCAGGCGAGATCGGGTTTCTTTCAGGGCGTTTTCTGCTTTGCTGCGTAGTTTATCCAACTCCGCTTTGGATTTATCGCTGGAGGTACTTAATACTTCTTCGAGCGTATCCGCCAATGATTTTAATTCGGCGCGTAAATATTCTGAATTTTGATCTTTAGCCATATTAAATAACCCTTAAAGTTATAACCGGAGTTTTAACTATAGCTGAGGTTTTAATTTTTGCTCATAAAATAGGGTACAGATGATTCTGATAACGTGCTGTAAATTTTGGTGATTTATCTTCACCTTCATCAGTCGTGGCGAGGCCACAAAATCATGGCGTGATTTGAGCGGCGAAAATGTTACTTTGTTATTTCCTTTCTAGTTGACGTAGTTCTTGCTCCGCTTCTGCCAGTTTTTTCTCACGCTTCAGGATCTTGTCAGCATCATCCTTTTGCCGACTCTCATTCAGTTCCTGACGGCGTTCAGCCACTTCTTGTCGCTGTTTTGCGATATTATCCTGATGTTTGGCGGCCAATCCTTCGTCGGTGCAATGGTTTTTCACTTCAGCTAATGCCCGTTCTAAGCCAGCCACGCGAGCACTGTTCCCGTGTTGACGAGCATTATCAATCTGACGTTGAATATCCTGCTCTTTTTGCAGACAGGTTCCTGGGAGGCTTTCTGCATGGGCAAGTGACATGCCAAGAATGCCGCAGGATAAAGCGATAGCCACTATTGGTGTTTTCATATCGTCACCCTAACTTGGATTGTTTTTGCGTGAGTTTTTGCTGCCAGAACGGTGTGGGCTGAACCACCTGTTGTGTGGTTATGTTGGCCTTGGGCAGTGACAGGCGCAAGACATCTCTGGCTGCAACGGTTTGTTCCGGAGAGGCAAGCCGAACAACCAGGCTATCTCTGGCTGGCGTAATGCTTTTTATCGCAATACCGCGTTCATTGAGACGCTGGTAAATATAAAACCCATCTGGTAATGCGCCCCCTTGATAGAGCGGTTTGATATGCAGCATCGCATCGTCTTGATAACGATGCGGTGATTGCGAGATCACCAGAATCGGTAATATGACTAATAACGGTAGCCGCCATATTATTTTATGGCAGAGGGGGCGTGGACGGCCATCTTGTGATTTTGAAAAACGCCCCAGCATCTTTTTAGATTTTAACCAATTGATTAGCACGGTTAATTCCCTTTTTCTGCGTTAGCCGTTCGTTTTTTACGCCACAGCACGAATAATGAGCCAAAAAGGCCGATAAAAAGCAGAACTAATGGCAACATCATGAGGAAAAACATGAGTTCGTCTTCGTATTTCAGAAATACGGGAGTTTTTCCTAAGGCAAAACCCATTGAAACCAGAATTAATACCCATAGCAATGCGCTCATCCAATTAAAGAACTGGAAACGCGCATTGTCCAGGCCTGACAAACCGGCAATGGTTGGCAGTAGCGTGCGCACAAATGCCAGAAAACGCCCAATTAATAAGGCGGATAGGCCATGACGATGGAACAATTGATGTGCGCGTTGATGATAGTGGGCGGGTAAGTGTGATAACCAGCCTTGTACGACTCGGGTATTCCCTAGCCATTTTCCCTGAATGTAGCTGACCCAACATCCCAGACTCGCTGCCGTCGTCAATAATACGATGGTAAAGGGGAAATTCATGGTGCCTTTGGCAACCAACACGCCAACCAGAATGAGTAAGCTATCGCCGGGTAGGAACGCTGCGGGTAAAAGCCCGTTTTCTAAAAAGAGAATCAAAAACAGCAATATATAAATGGTCCAGACCAATTTGGGGTCGGCTAAGATATCGAAATTCTGATGCCAGAGTGCGTTCAATAATTCTTTAATAATATCCATCCGGTATCCTAATACTACTGTATTTCATTAAATCCGGTCTGAAACGCGCCCGGTCATGATAAGGGTGAAGAATGCACTTCACCAGGTGGTACATCCCGGCGTATTGTTATGATTATTAGAGGTTATCCGAGATCTGTTCCCAAACGATATCCGCGTTAGTTTCACCGTGGATAAAACCGTTCACTGACGAATTGCTCGTTGTTAATGTGTTTTCCTATCCGAACCGATGAATTAAACGTAAGAAAAACGTGCTAACTGTAACAAAATCGGTGTGGCTGAGACAGAAAAATATCACAGCAAGGCGGTGAATTTAAGGCGGTTTAGCGGGGGAACATTGATCTTTCTGTCATATTTTACACTCACTGACAGAAATCGACGCTTTTTGACTTTTTTGCCCCTGTTTGGCGTGTCAGGGGCGATATGGTCTCGAAGTTACAGCTTGTTGGCATTGATCTGGTCGAGATGTACGACGGGATTTTCGGCAAACATATAGCGATCCACATTAAATTCAAAATCATCTGTGGTGGCTCGAAACAGCATTTGTTTCGTGTTTTCCAAATGTTGCCACATGGCCAGTTTGGCTGCGTAAGGATCTTTCCGAATCAGTGCCTTAAGGATTTGATCGTGATCTTCGCACCAGCTTTCGATCGATTTATCATCAATATGTTCGTGTAGTTTACGCCAGTACGGATTATGGATACGTTGGCTCCACATCTTTTCAACGATGGTCGCCATGGCGGAGTTTTGTGTCGCGAGGGCAACCTGCACATGAAATTTCAGATCCCACTGTGAATCACGAAAACGATCTTCCTGACGGGCAAATTCCTGAATTTCCATTAATTGCACAATATCCTGCCGGGTGACCTGCGTGGCGGCAAATTCAGCAATATTACTTTCGATAAGCTGGCGAGCCTGAAGCAGTTCAAATGGACCGGTGGTGGCGAACTCAATATCCCCACTGGGCATTAACAGATTTTTCTGCTGATTTGAAATGACATGAATGCCTGAACCTTTGCGGACTTCGACGTATCCTTCAACTTCTAGCATGATGATCGCTTCGCGCACGACGGTGCGGCTGACGCTCATTTCCTCAGAAATATAACGTTCTGCCGGTAATTTCTCGCCGACCTGATAGATGCCGCTTTCGATACGCTGCTTTAATTCTGCGGCTAACTGCTGATATAGCCGGCGGGTTTCTGTAAGTGCCATGATGCCTGCCCTTAGATAGATGACGGTCCATGTGCTATGTCAGGGCCTCAAGGTCTATCTTGTTAATCTCTGGGGGAATGATTTGTTATACCACTTAATATTAACTGCAACTCATGTCGGGGTCACAGTTATTTGTTGTGACGGTGATGACAGTGATGCGGAAGGGAATCACCCGGTGACAGATGGCACCGGGTGAAAAAGGGAAATAAATCAGTGTTGTTGTGCTTCTTTCAATGTGTCTTGGTCTGGTGGTGTGAGGTCAGCGGCCGGGCGGTCTTGCAGAACGGTCCAGATCACCACTGCGCCTAACAAATCGAAGACAGCCAGTGCAGCAAACAGCGGGCTGAAGCCCATCGTATCCGCCAACGCACCGACAACCAGAGCAAACATCGTACTTGCCATCCATGCAGCCATACCGGTTAAGCCGTTGGCGGTAGCAACTTCATTACGTCCGAATACGTCAGAAGACAGCGTGATTAATGCACCGGACAGTGACTGGTGAGCAAATCCACCAACGCACAGAAGGGCGATTGCGATATAAGGGCTAGTAAACAGACCGATCATACCTGGGCCAATCATCAGAACTGCCCCCATAGTGACGACCAACTTACGAGAAACGATCAGATTAACCTTGAAGTATTTCTGAAACAGCATCGGCATATAGCCACCCAGAATACAGCCCAGATCGGCGAACAGCATGGGCATCCAGGCAAACATGGCGATCTCTTTCAGATTAAAGCCATAAGCTTTAAACATGAACAGCGGGATCCAGGCATTGAAGGTTCCCCATGCCGGTTCTGCTAAAAAGCGCGGCAGGGCAATGCCCCAGAACTGACGATTGCGCAAGATCTGCCAGGCTGACATTTTCTTCGCATTGTTCGTTTGGTGCTGTGCTTCCTGACCATTGAGGATGTAATCACGCTCTTCATCCGTTAGCTTTTTCTGGTCTTTGGGATGTTTGTAAAAGAACAACCAGCATAGCGCCCAGATCAAGCTTAAGGCGCCGGTAATGACAAAAGCCAACTCCCAGCTATGGATCATTATGGCCCAAACTACCAGCGGCGGAGCTACCATGGCACCAATAGAAGAGCCCACGTTGAAATATCCGACGGCCACAGAACGTTCTTTGGCTGGGAACCATTCACTACTCGCTTTCAAGCCCGCAGGGATCATGGCGGCTTCGGCCATACCCACCGCGCCACGCGCTACCGCTAAACCGCCCCAACTGCTGGCTAGCGCCGTGCCCATGCAGAATACTGCCCACATGATGGCAAACATCGCATAACCGATTTTGGTACCCAACATATCAAGTACGTAACCGGCGATAGGTTGCATAATGGTATAACAAGCTGAGTAAGCCGCGATAATGTAAGAGTATTGCTGAGTGGTGATATGCAGCTGATCTTGCAGCGTTGGTGCGGCAACGGCAATCGCATTACGTGTCAGGTATCCCAGTACGGTGCCAATGGTCACCAAACCGATCATATACCAGCGTAATCCTTTGATTTTACGCATTCTAATTCTCTCCGAGTCAATAAAAACACGGCGATGCCACGATTAATGGCGTCATCGTGTGGGTAAACACGCCTGAGATGGCGGGGGAATCAGAGGTTTCTATCAAATCATTCAATGAACAATGAAACTCGTAATATCAATTGATTACGTTTTTATTGTCTATCAAGTCGGCCTGTTTTTTGATGGGCCAATCTATGGTGTGACTTCATGGACACACGCTTTTTTGTCCTGAAACAGGAAAAACCTTTCTATTTGTAAGATAGAGATTGAATCCCTGTTTAAGGCAGCGCTACAATAATTTGTCATACAACTTTAAAAGTTGAGTGATATCACAAAACCACTATTTTTATGTGGAATCGACGAACTTTCCTCATAAAGAAGCATTGGGTGGGATGTAATAGCAGAAATGCTGCGATATTGTACTGCTTGTTATATTTTTGCGATCATGACCTCACTAATGATGTGAGATATAGAACATAATTGGTGTGATATCTTTAAGTAATCAACCAATATGGTGCACAAGAAGCACGGTAAGGAAGAAAAACATGCCTCAGTTTCTCAGTGAAGATTTTCTGTTAGACAGTGAGTTTGCCCGTCGGTTGTATCATGAGTACGCCGTAGACCAGCCGATATTTGACTACCATTGCCATTTACCGCCAGAACAGATTGCGGAAAACTATCGCTTTAAGAATTTGTATGACATCTGGTTGAAGGGTGATCACTATAAGTGGCGCGCGATGCGTACCAATGGGGTACCGGAACGTCTTTGCACAGGTGATGCAAGCGATTGGCAAAAATTTGAGGCATGGGCAGCAACCGTTCCCCATACTATTGGTAATCCGTTGTATCACTGGACGCATTTGGAATTACGTCGTCCATTTGGGATCACCGGTACGCTGCTGTCTCCGTCAACGGCCAAAAACATTTGGGATCGTGGTAATGCTCTGCTGGAGCGTGATGACTTCACCGCACGTGGCATCATGCAACAGATGAACGTGAAAATGGTTGGCACGACGGACGATCCGATTGACGATCTGCGCCATCATAAAGCTATCGCACAGGATGGAAGCTTTAGCATCAAAGTGCTGCCTAGCTGGCGTCCGGATAAGGCGTTCAATATTGAATTGGAGACCTTTAACGATTATATGGCGAAACTGGGCGAGGTGTCTGATACGGACATTCGTCGTTTCAGCGATCTACAGGCTGCGTTGACCAAGCGCCTCGATCATTTTGCCGCCCACGGTTGTAAGGTTTCCGACCATGCGCTGGATGTCGTGCTTTTTGCGGAAGCCGATGAATCTACGCTGGATAGCATTCTGTCTCGTCGCCTGTCCGGTGCAGAGCTGAGCGAACATGAAGTTGCCCAGTTCAAAACAGCCGTGCTGGTCTGGTTGGGCGCGGAATATGCGCGTCGTGGTTGGGTTCAGCAGTACCATATCGGTGCGCTGCGCAACAACAACCTGCGTCAGTTCAAACTGCTGGGGCCGGATGTTGGCTTTGATTCTATCAACGATCGCCCTCTGGCGCAGGAATTGTCTCGCCTGCTCAGCAAACAGAACGAAGAAAACCTGCTGCCGAAAACCATCCTTTACTGCCTGAATCCACGCGATAACGAAGTGATTGGAACCATGGTGGGTAACTTCCAGGGTGAAGGTATGCCGGGCAAGATGCAGTTTGGTTCTGGCTGGTGGTTCAACGATCAGAAAGATGGCATGCAACGTCAGATGACGCAGCTTGCGCAGCTTGGCTTGTTAAGCCGTTTCGTTGGTATGTTGACCGATAGCCGTAGTTTCTTGTCCTACACCCGCCATGAATATTTCCGTCGCATCCTGTGCCAGATGATTGGCCGTTGGGTGGAAGATGGAGACGCGCCTGCCGATCTTCCGCTGCTGGGCGAAATGGTGAAAAACATCTGTTTTGATAACGCTAAAAACTATTTTGCCATTGAGCTGTAATACCCGTTGGCGAACCCCTCGTTGGGGTTCGCCGTGTTGATAATTTGGGGCAGGAAGGAAGGTGATCTTGTATCAACCGTGCCCGAATTGTGATCTTTGTCCTGAGGTAGCCTGTTAATGCAAACGTTAAATCGTCGTAATTTCCCCGGTCGTCAGCATCCAGATCGTGTCATTCAGTTCGGTGAAGGTAATTTTTTACGTGCTTTTATTGACTGGCAGTTGGACCTGTTAAATGAGCACACCGATTTGGATGCCGGTATTGTGGTCGTGCGCCCAATTGATACGGATTTCCCGCCTGCACTGGATACTCAGGACGGTTTGTATACCACGGTTATTCGCGGTCTGAACGAACATGGCGAAGCGGTGCGTGAGCCGCGTCTGATTCGTTCTGTGAACCGTGAAGTCAATGTTTATCGCCAGTTTGATGACTATCTGGCATTGGCTCGCGATCCTAATATTCGCTTTGTCTTTTCTAACACGACGGAAGCTGGCATTAGCTACCACGCTGAAGATAATTTTAACGATGCCCCTCCAGTCAGTTTCCCTGCGAAGCTGACCCGTCTGCTGTATGAACGTTTTAGCCATTTTGACGGCGCTGCCGACAAAGGCTGGGTCCTGTTACCTTGTGAACTGATCGATTACAACGGTGTTGCGTTAAAAGAACTGGTGCTGCGCTATGCCCAACAGTGGAAACTGACGCCAACCTTTACCACCTGGCTGAATGAGAACAATACATTTTGTTCAACGCTGGTTGACCGTATTGTTACCGGTTATCCACGCGCGGAAGTCGACGAACTGCAACAAGAGCTGGGCTATCAAGATACATTCCTGGATACCGCGGAATATTTCTACCTGTTTGTGATTCAGGGGCCACAGTGGTTAGCAGAAGAATTACGCCTGAACAAACTGGACCTGAATGTCCGCATCGTTGATGACATCAAGCCGTATAAAGAACGTAAAGTTGCCATTCTGAACGGTGCGCACACTGCGCTGGTACCTGTCGCGTTTCTGGCTGGGCTGGATACCGTCGGCGAGTCAATGAACGATGCACAGATTGGTCAATTTGTCGAAAAAACGATCGCTGAAGAGATCGTCCCGGTACTCGATTTGCCGCACGATGAGTTGATGTCTTTCGCTCAGGCGGTATTGAGCCGTTTCCGTAACCCCTTTATTCAACACCAACTGCTGTCTATTGCGCTGAATGGTATGACGAAATTCCGTACCCGCATTCTGCCGCAGTTGCTGGCCTATCGTGAACGTCAGGGAACGTTGCCGCCGCGTTTAACATTCGCGCTGGCTGCGTTAATTACGTTCTATCGTGGTGAACGCGATGGTAAGAACTATCCGTTGCAGGACGATGCACATTGGCTGGAACGTTATTCCTCGCTCTGGAGTGGCGTGAAAGATAACACGGTCAGCCTGGCTGAACTCGTGAATACCGTGTTAAGCGATTCTGAGCACTGGGAACAGGATCTTACACAGGTTCCGGGGCTGGCTGCACAGGTAACACAACAGGTGCAAACTATCGTTGAGCGCGGCATGCGATCGGCGGTGGAAGGTTATTGCTAACAGCAAAAAAGGTTTATCCATGCAAAGCATCATAAAAATTCATTCTTTGGACAATGTGGCTGTCGCGCTACGCGATTTGGAACAGGGTGAAACGGTGGCAGTGGAAGGCCATTCGATCACGCTTGTGCAGCCAGTGGCCCGTGGGCATAAATTTGCTCTGGAAGCCATCGCTCCGGGGGAGATGATTACCAAGTACGGTCTGCCAATTGGTCATGCTTTGGTTTCTATCTCATCCGGTGAGCACATCCATTCACAGAATGCGAAAACCAATCTGAGCGATCTGGATGAATATCAGTACCAGCCTGAGTTTCTTGAACTGCCGCAGCAAATGCAGGATCGGGAAGTACAACTGTATCGTCGTAAGAATGGTGATGTCGGTATCCGTAATGAGCTGTGGATCTTGCCGACGGTGGGCTGTGTTAATGGTATTGCCCGTCAAATTCAGCAGCGTTTCCTGAAAGAGACACAGGATGCGCAGGACATTGATGGTGTTTACCTGTTTAGTCACCCATTCGGCTGTTCTCAGTTAGGGCAGGATCATGAGAATACCCGTACGATGTTGCAAAATATGGTACGTCACCCCAATGCAGGGGCGGTGTTGGTCATCGGTTTGGGGTGTGAGAATAATCAGGTTGATGCTTTCCGTACCACGCTGGGAGAATATGATGCTGAGCGTGTCACCTTTATGATTTGTCAGCAGCAGGACGATGAAGTAGAGGCCGGTCTGGCGCGACTGCACGAACTTTATGATGCCATGCGTCATGACAAACGTGTGCCGGGTAAGCTGAGCGAACTGAAATTCGGTCTGGAATGTGGTGGTTCGGATGGCTTGTCGGGGATCACGGCGAATCCGTTACTGGGTCGCTTCTCCGATTACCTGATCGCTAACGGCGGGACGACGGTTCTGACCGAAGTACCGGAAATGTTTGGTGCGGAGCGTATCCTGATGAGTCGTTGCCATGATGAAGAAACGTTTGAGAAAACGGTGCACATGGTGAATGACTTCAAACAGTATTTCATCGCCCACGATCAGCCGATCTATGAGAATCCATCACCGGGTAATAAAGCCGGTGGGATTACGACTCTGGAAGAGAAATCTCTAGGTTGTACGCAAAAAGCCGGACAGAGCAAGGTCATGGATGTTCTGAAATATGGTGAGCGCTTACATACCCCAGGTCTCAATCTGCTTAGTGCGCCCGGTAATGACGCTGTCGCCACCAGTGCATTGGCGGGGGCGGGATGTCACATGGTGTTGTTCAGTACCGGTCGCGGTACGCCTTACGGCGGGTTTGTTCCGACGGTGAAGTTGGCAACGAACAGTGAGCTGGCGAAAAAGAAACCGCATTGGATCGATTTTGATGCGGGCCGTCTGATTCATGGTATGCCGATGGATGAACTATTGACGCAATTTGTCGATTTGATCGTCGATATTGCCGGTGGAAAACAGGCTAAAAATGAAGCTAATGATTTCCGAGAGTTGGCAATATTTAAAAGTGGCGTAACATTGTAAATCTTCGTCAGTAGAATTAACATAAAACGGCGTTTCATTTGAATGAACGCCGTTTTTTTATCATCGCCGTTTTCTAAGGTTAAAGGTCATGACAGCATATTGGTTTGCTCAGTCGGTGGGCGTACTGGCTTTTCTGGTCGGTATTACCATGTTTTTTAATCGTGACGATCGCAAATTCAAAGTACAGCTTTCGGCCTATAGCACCGTCATTGGGATACACTTTTTTCTGATGGGGGCAAACTCCGCAGGGGCAAGTGCTCTACTCAATTCGAGTCGCACACTGATCTCGCTGAAAACACATAATATTGCCGTGATGTTTGTGTTTATCGCGCTGACTCTGCTTTTCGGCTTATCCAATCTGAAACATGCCGTCGAGTTGCTGCCAATATTCGGAACGGTGATCAGTACCTGGGCATTATTCCGTACTTCTGGATTAACCACTCGCTGCATTATGTGGTGTGCTACCGCCTGTTGGGTGGTACACAATATTTGGCTGGGATCGATCGGCGGATCGTTGATTGAAGGCAGTTTTTTGCTGATGAACGGTTTTAACATCATTCGATTCCGACGAATGCAAAAACGAGGAATCGATCCTTTTAAAATCGAAAAGAAGCAAGCAAGTAAGTAAGAGGGTAGAAGGTAGAAGAAAGGATTCACCTTGGCAAAGGCGAAGGATAGCCCGAAGGCTATCCCATAAGCGATTACAGCATATTCAAACGTTCTTTTTCCGCCAGTTTGGCATCTTCGGCTTCACAAACCGCCGCAATAAAGATCACGTCCGTTGAGGAGTTGACCGCCGTTTCTGCGGAATCCTGCAATACACCGATAATGAAACCAACCGCAACCACCTGCATGGCGATATCGTTTGAGATACCAAACATGCTGCATGCCAGTGGGATCAGCAGCAATGAACCACCTGCCACGCCAGAGGCACCACAAGCGCAGATTGATGCCACCACGCTAAGTAGCAACGCAGTCAGTAAGTCGACATGGATACCTAGCGTGTGGGCAGCGGCTAAAGTTAACACTGTGATAGTGATGGCCGCACCTGCCATATTAATGGTTGCGCCCAATGGAATAGCGACGGAATAAGTATCCTCATCCAGATTCAATTTACGGCACAGTTCCATATTCACCGGAATATTGGCGGCGGAACTGCGGGTAAAGAAGGCGGTTACACCACTTTCTCGTAGGCAGCGTAATACCAATGGGTAAGGGTTTTTACGGGTTTTCCAATAAACAATCAGTGGGTTGACGACAAGGGCAACCAGCAGCATACCGCCGATCAATACCATCAATAGGTGCGCATATCCCCATAAAGCATCAAAGCCAGTTTCGGCTAGAGTCGAGGCGACCAGACCGAAAATCCCCAGCGGTGCAAAACGGATGACGACGCGAACAATAAAGGTTACGGCATGGGCTGCATCGGTAATTAAATTCTTAGAGGTTGCCGAACCGTGGCGAAACGCAATACCTAAGCCAACCGCCCAAGCAAGAATGCCGATATAGTTAGCATTGATGAGGGCATGAATAGGGTTAGCGACAATATTCATGAGCAACCCTTTTAACACCTCGATAATACCTGATGGCGGTGTAATGTCTGTTGCCTGCGCATTAAGTACCAGAATCGAAGGGAAAAGAATGCTTAGCACCACCGCGACGAAGGCAGCGGAAAAAGTACCGATAATATAGAGCAGTAGTATCGAACGAATATTGGTTTTTTGGCCTTGCTGATGATTGGCGATGGACGCCATGACTAACATAAGCACCAGTAGCGGCGCAACCGCTTTCAGTGCGCCAACGAACAGCGTCCCTAACAGTCCGACGGCGATAGCCGCCGGTGTGGAGATTGAGGCCAGAATGATACCGGCAACAAGCCCCAGAAGGATCTGTTGAACCAGGCTACCTTGAGTAATGTATTGCAAAAAACGTGACTTATTCTTTTCCATAAATTTGACGGTATAACCGTTTCCGCTGAGTGGTTGTGTATTACGAATGCATAACCTCTGGCATAACCGATCGCCGGGTTTTGTTCTATTCCGTAACGAAGTGTGTTTGAGCGTATCAGTATATGAAAATTTAATTATTGGAAAAGAGCTGATGGCATTTTTTATGCTTTAGCGTGGCATTTATGCAGTAAATACCACGCTGTACCGACTGAATGCGGTGCGGCGTGGTAGAAAAGACGTGTTATTGTGCGGCGCGGCGGTTAACCCAAACGTTAATCAACAAGGTAAGGATCAAAATACTGGCAACGATACCGAGCGAAATAGCGATAGGAATGTGGAAAATATCGATTAACAGCATCTTGATACCGATAAAGACCAAAATAACCGCCAGCCCATATTTCAACAGAGAGAAACGCTCAGCCACACCAGCCAGCAGGAAGTACATGGCGCGCAAACCCAAAATGGCAAAGAGGTTGGAGGTTAAAACAATAAAGGGATCGGTCGTCACGGCAAAAATGGCTGGGATACTGTCAACGGCAAAAATCACGTCACTGATTTCCACCAGAATCAGAACCAGAAAAAGCGGTGTCGCGTACAACAGCCCGTTACGACGAACAAAAAATTTGTCGTTTTCAATATTGTCGGTCATACGCAGGTGCCCACGTAGCCAACGGACCATCGGTTTATCGCCAATGGTGCTGTCATCTTCTTTTGCCAGCGCCATTTTTATACCGGTAAACAGCAGGAATGCACCGAAGACATACAGTAACCACTGGAATTGGGTAACCAGCCAACTGCCACCGAACACCATAAGCGTTCTTAGTACAATCGCACCCAGCACGCCGTAAACCAGTACGCGCCGTTGATACTGTGGTGGAACGGAAAAATAGCTGAAGAGCATTAGCCAGACAAAAACATTATCAACAGCGAGTGCTTTCTCGATCAGATAACCCGTCAGGAAAGCCAGAGATTGGGCATTGGCGACTTCACGCCCCATCGTCCCATCCAGATACCACCAAAAACCTGCGTTGAACAATAAAGAAAGCGTCACCCAAACAAGAGACCAGCCTGCTGCCTGTTTGAATGTCATCACCGTCGACCCTTTTTTCCCCTGATAGAGTAGGTCGATGGCAAGCATCACGATAACAATGATGGCAAAGCTGCCCCATAACCACGGCGTACCAATGGTGTGCATAGCAATATCCTTTGAATGAAAACGAAAACGGCCAACATCGGAAGACGTTGGCCGCTTTATCATCAAGCTGCAAATGAACCTCGCCTTCCGGCAAGGTCTCACTTACAACTTAATGTTCAAATTCATTAAGTTGCCCGGTAACCGGATGCGTTATGCACCGTAATGACGATTAACCGGCGGAAAGTTACTCCCCTTTGCTCAACAAAAGATAGGTGAAAACCTGATCCAGGTCAAATAATTATCGCCATGGTATCGTGTTCACCTTACTCGTCACTCGGCATGCCCCGACGCAATCGCATCCGCGGGGAAAACAACCCCGGTTTGTCGGCGTATTTCGGTCAGTAATTTTGCCACTGTCCGCGAACGTGTGATTGCCGCATCGTCGACATGGTTATCGGCCACGAGCGCGGCAAAACGCGCGGCTTCATACAACATGCTATTGATATGCTGTGGTTGGCTCAGATCCAACGATTTTCCGTCTCGTGGAATAAAGGTGACTTGTTGGCATTCAGACAGTTTCTCAATGACTAGCGATCCCTCTTCCCCTTGGATCTCACTGGCAATAGCAGAATTGCTGACTTTAGAGTGTATGACTGTCACGTCAAAATCACCGTAATTCATGACGAACGTACCGTGTGCGTCAACGCCGCTCTCCAGCAGGGTGGCACTGGCCTGCACCGTATCCGGCTCTCCCCATAACGCAACGGCAAAAGAGAGGCAGTAATAGCCGATATCCATAACGGAGCCGTTGGAGAACGCAGGATTGAAGGTATTCGGATTTTCTCCAGCCAGATATTTCGGATAGCGGGAGGAATATTGGCAATAGTTCAGAACCACTTTGCGCAATTTACCGACTTTGGGCAGCGCCTGCTGTACGACATTGAAATTGGGCAGGCTGGCTGTTTTGAATGCTTCAAAAAGCACGACCTGGTTTTCTCTGGCACAGGCAAACATCTGTTCAACTTCATCGCGATGGGAGGCCAGCGGTTTTTCACAGATAACATGCTTGCCATGGCTCAGGAATAGCAGCGATTGTTCGCAATGCAATGAATTAGGGCTGGCAATATAAACGGCGTCGATAAGTGTGGATTTCGCCATGTCTTCCAGCGAACTGAATAGCGTATCAACATGGTAATCGATTTGATATTGCTGCGATTTTTCTGGTGAACGTGAGTAGATGGCGGTCAATTTCATTTTGCCGGTTTCATGGGCGGCATCGACAAACTGACGGGTGATCCAACTGGTTCCTATAATAGCAAAGCGAATCATAGCGTTTGGTATCCTGCTGACATCCATGCGGGGTGATCAGATTACCATGGTGAAATAACAAGGCAACGGTGCCGTTATCTCGAACCTGAACGTGCTTTTTTCCCGTAGGCAGAGAAAAGCATTTACTGGCGTTCGATTTTAAGGGATAAACAGCGCAAATTTTATGATTCAGGAGAGGCGAACGAATGAGCCAACTCGAATTGGAAACCCGTAACCTGACGCTAGTACGTTACCCTCAGGTGGCCGACAACTCGACCTTACAGGCATGGGAAGCCGCGGATGAGTTTTTGCTGCGTGAACTGGCAGTAATGGAAACCGCCCCCGGCCCATGTCTGATTTTTAACGATGCGTTTGGTGCGCTGGCCTGTGGTTTACAGGCTCAGTCTCCGGTCAGTATCAGCGATTCTTACATGAGCCAACTGGCGACACGACACAATCTGGCATTGAACGGTTTTGACGATGCGTCAGTAGCATTACTAAGCAGCCTGGAACCCTTGCCTGCTGCGCCTGCTCTAGTGGTGATGAAAATACCCAAGACCATGGCGCTGTTAGAACACCAATTGCGTATGTTGCGTGAGGTGGTGACGCCACAGACTCGAATCATTGCCGGTGCAAAAGCGCGCGATATCCACACCTCAACACTACAGCTATTTGAGCGTATTCTGGGGCCAACAAAAACCTCCCTTGCCTGGAAAAAAGCGCGTTTAATTCACTGTGAATTCGCGGAGTTAACGGTAAGTGAACAACCACTTACAACCTCATGGAATATGGATGAGTACGGTTATCGTATCCATAATTACGCGAATGTTTTTTCTCGTAACGGGCTGGACATTGGTGCCCGCTTTTTCATGCAGCATTTGCCACAACAGATACAAGGGAAAATCGTTGATTTAGGTTGTGGGAATGGTGTTATTGGGTTGGCGGCATTAGCGGCAAATCCCGAGGCGAGCGTGAGTTTCTTTGATGAATCCTACATGGCGGTCGCATCCAGTGAAATGAACGTGGATGTTAACTGCCCACAGGACAAAGATCGCTGTGGATTTGTGGTGAATCACGGGCTGACACGCGTTGGGCGAGATACGCTACAGGCGGTATTGTGTAATCCTCCCTTTCATCAGCAACAGGCGGTAACCGATGAAATTGCCTGGCAAATGTTTGTGGATGCCCGTCGTTGCTTGACTGTCGGCGGTGAATTACGTGTTGTCGGAAATCGTCATCTGGATTACTTCCACAAATTGAAGCGCCTGTTTGGTAACTGTGAGACGATTGCCAGTAATACTAAATTTGTAGTGCTGAGAGCGGTGAAATCGTCGGCATCCCGCTAGGTTATATCGCTAACGCCAGCCGGGTGGCTTGCTCAATTGCCCGGCGTGCGTCCAACTCTTGTGCAACATCTGCTCCGCCGATCAGATGAACCTGACAACCGGCCTGTTGCAGCGGCTGGTAGAGATCGCGGCGAGGCTCCTGGCCTGCACAGACAATGATGTTGTCCACGGGAAGGCATTGAGTGGCCTGCTGATGCACAATATGCAATCCATCATCGTCAATATGCTCATAACGCACGCCACCGAGCAACGTCACGCCATGTCGAAGCAGGTTGGTTCGGTGGATCCAGCCCGTCGTTTTCCCCAAGCCTTCTCCCGGCTTACCCGCTTTGCGTTGTAACAGTATGATTTCTCGATCGCTGTGAAGAGGCTGGGATCGCGGATTTAGCAAACCACCACGATGCCTCAGTTGGCGATCGATGCCCCATTCTTCGTAAAAATCAGCCTGTTTGGGCTGGCTGAGATAATGCGCGGTATCAAATCCAATCCCACCGGCACCAATAATGGCGACTCGTTTCCCAACGGGCTTTTTATCCCGTAGTACATCCAGATAGCTCAGGACCATTGGGTGACAAATGCCTTCAATCTCTGGCGTGCGTGGCACAATACCGCATGCCAGAATGATTTCATCAAAGCCGATGAGATCGGCCACTGTCGCGGGCGTGCCTAATTTTATGGTGACGCCGAGTAAATCCAATTGGCGACGATAATACCGTAGCGTTTCATTAAACTCGTCTTTCCCTGGGATCTGGCGGGCAATATTGAATTGTCCGCCGATTTGCGAGGCAGATTCAAATAGTGTGATCTGATGTCCGCGCGTGGCGGCATTCACGGCGAATGCCATACCGGCTGGCCCTGCGCCAACAACAGCAAGCCGTTTTATCGATATTGCAGGCGTGATGGGATATTCAGTTTCATGACAGGCTCGTGGGTTCACCAGACAGGAAGTCAACTTTCCGACAAAGATCTGATCCAGACAGGCCTGATTACAACCGATGCAGGTATTGATTTCATCAGCCCGACCTTCTGCTGCCTTTTGCAATAGTGCCGAGTCGGCCAGAAAAGGGCGTGCCATCGATACCATATCGGCACAGCCGTCGAGTAACAGTTGTTCCGCGACAGCGGGATCGTTGATACGGTTGGTGGCGATGAGTGGAATCCCCACTTTTCCCATTAGTCGTTGGGTGACCCAGCCAAACGCGCCACGTGGCACGAGCGTGGCAATCGTCGGAATACGCGCTTCGTGCCAGCCGATACCTGTGTTAATGAGGGTTGCGCCCGCTTGTTCTACCGCCTGAGCCAACTGTTCAATTTCCTGCCAGCTTGAACCCTTTTCGATCAGATCGAGCATAGAAAGACGGTAAATGATGATGAATTCAGGTCCGGTTGCTTTTCTGACTGCCCGAACGATCGCTAAGGCGAAACGGCTACGGCGCTGAAAATTTCCGCCCCATTCATCGTCCCGTTGATTGGTTTGTGCCGCAAGAAATTGGTTAATCAGGTAGCCTTCCGAGCCCATAATTTCCACGCCATCATAGTCAGCTTGCTGAGCCAGTGCCGCACATTGGGCAAAATCATCAATTGTCTGTTCGATGTCTGCTGACGTCATCGCCACTGGCATAAAAGGGGTGATGGGAGCTTGTAATGCAGAGGGGGCGACAGGTTCTGGCTGGTAGCTATAGCGTCCGGCATGAAGGATCTGTAGGGCGATCTTACCGCCAGCGTCGTGAACGGCCTGAGTGATGACCTGATGATGCGGTAACTGTGACGCAGCATGTAATGTCGCACCGCCTTTTACCACCGCGCCTTTCGCATTGGGGGCAATGCCGCCCGTGACGATAAGGCCTACTCCACCGATAACTCTTTCCCGATAAAACGCCGCCAGTCTTTCCGCTCCGTTGGCATGTTCTTCCAGACCTGTATGCATTGAGCCCATCACCACTCGATTTTTTAAGGTGGTAAAGCCGAGATCGAGCGGTGAAAACAGATGAGGATAGGTTGTCATTGTTATCTCCAGCAGCAGGTGAAAAGCAGATGTTTGGCGAACTGGTCTGATGAGTAATAGCGTAAACTTAGCGTTAGTGCATGCTAATGTGAATTTTTTGTTTCGTGATTGTGATGAATATCATTTCCAATCGTGTGGAAAAATAATGGATAAAGGTAAGGATGAGTCAGATTGTTTGTTGTTGAGGCCGTGTGTCATTATAATTTGCCGAATGGTTAATCGAAGGTACCGTTCATGTGGGTTGAAGAGTTGGAAGTGCGGTTGGAAGAAGCCTTGCAGGCGTTGGAGAAAAGCGTGCAACAGCAGCAATATCAGTGGCAGAGAGAGCGGCAACAGTTGCAACAACAGCTTATTTTAGCGAATCAACGTGAGGCACAGCTTTCCTCTCAGGTTGGGCAGTTGGTCGCCCAATTGAATGCAATGGACAGTTCACCAGATCGTAACCCTCTGCTACAGAAGGTGAAAATTATCAGTGCCCATCTGGATGCGCTCGCCAAAGACGCGTCGGCTTTTAATCGCTCTCTTTCGTAAAAAACCCTTTTGTATGACGAGCCTGATGTGACGTAAAGCATCACCGATTTAACATACTCCTTTCTTTTCTTACACAATCCCATCGTACTCTCCACAATTGGTGCAAATGTGAAGTTGTTCCTTGCAGAGATTTACCCTTGTTCTAATTAACTGAAATTGCCAGACCTATACTATTCCTCGTTAGCACGACAACCGTCGTCAATCAGTTAAACCTAAATGAGGGACATATCATGCGTAAATTGACCGCAATGTTGGTGGCTTCTTCCCTGGCGTTAAGTGCTGTGGGGATCGCCCATGCGAATGAAGCACCGAAAGGCCCGGCGCCGGAACATAGAATGATGAAAGACGGTGGATTTCATCACGGCATGGGGAATGGGGCCGGTATGGAAATGATGTTCAACGGATTGAATCTGACAGAGGCGCAAAAGCAGCAGATTAAAGGTATTAAAGATGCTGCTCATGAGAACATGCGGAAAACCAGATTAGACGAGCGTCGTGAGATGCATGGGCTGATCACGGCAGATACCTTTGATGCCGCAAAAGTGCAATCCCAGTTAGATAAAGCGGATGAGGCTCGTAAAGCTCGATTCCTGAGTATGCTGGAAACGCAGAATAAGATTTATAACATTCTGACGCCTGAGCAAAAGAAACAATACAATGAAAACTTTGAAAAACACCTGACTCAGCAGCCAAAACGTGGGCCTGCGCGGTAAGTGCCTCTCTTTACCGAAGATCGTCGAACTTCCTCACGGTTTAGCGTTAAAGTGGGGAAGTTCGATGGCTTCTGCCGTTATATTGAAACCATCAACGTGAAGTGATTGGCGCGGTTATCTGAAAAATATAGTGATACTTTTCACAAAATAAAATTCATCTGTAGCTTTCTTAGCGTTGACTTGCTAAAAAGCGCGTAGAGGACGTCACCAGATTTTTCTGGGCGAGACCTGGATAAAACAGTGTTTTAGCACACTGCTTTATCCAGGTTTTTTTTTGCTTTTTTTCCAGCTGGCCAGCGGACACAAGCAAGACAGGTTGTATAAGGCAGTGCCGCCATTTACGAAACGGGAAGTGTCACTATGAATAGCAAAGTGCTAGCAGAAAGTATTCTAAGGTTGGTCGGGGGAGAGGCAAACGTTTCTACTCTGGTTCATTGTGCAACACGCTTGCGCTTTAAGATCGTTGATAATGCGAAAGTGGATCTGGCCGCATTGGAGGCATTAGACGGTGTGATTACAGTCGTCAATGGTTCCGGGCAATTACAGGTCGTAATCGGGAATCGCGTTCCTGAAGTGTATCGGGCTTTTGGGCCAATTTCTGGATTATTAGAGGAAAAGGGAAATACACAACGGTCCGCGGCAGAATCTGATAAAAACGTTTCAGTTATGGGACGGTTGATCGATTTAGTGGCAGGCATTTTTACCCCGTTATTAGGGGCAATGGCAGCAGCTGGGGTGTTAAAAGGTGTATTGGCAATTGTCATTGCGCTCGGATGGTTGAATACAAAAGAAAGTACCTACGTCATTTTACATGCCGCGTCCGACAGTCTGTTTTACTTTCTGCCAATGTTGCTGGCCATTACTTCCGCTCGTAAATTTGAAACCAATATTTTTGTCGCGGTGTCGATTGCTGGGGCGTTGGTTTACCCCACCATACAAGGGTTGTTTGATGCTGGTCAGCCTGTGACGTTCTTTGGCTTG
Source organism: Pectobacterium hainanensis (assembly GCF_046237015.1). NCBI lineage: Bacteria > Pseudomonadati > Pseudomonadota > Gammaproteobacteria > Enterobacterales > Pectobacteriaceae > Pectobacterium > Pectobacterium hainanensis. Next base: position 16,232 of record NZ_JBJYIN010000023.1, on the reverse strand, counting down.
CCTGTTGTGATGATGAAATACACAACCTCAGTGATTCCGATTATTTTCAGCGTATGGCTGATGTCGTATCTCGAACGTTTTCTGAATCGTTATATCCATGAGAGTGTGCGTAATATCCTGACGCCGTTTTTCCTTTTGGTGGTCATGGTACCGCTAACGCTGATGACTATCGGGCCTGTGGGTATTTCGGCCAGTAAGCTTATCGCGTCTTTGTTTGTCAGCATCTATGACTTTAACCCGATTATCGCGGGTGCGCTGATGGCAGCGTCATGGCAGATTTTGGTGATCTTTGGTATTCACTGGGGGTTTGTAACGGTCTTTATCAACGATCTTTCTGTGATGGGACACAGCTATCTCAAAGCGGCTTCCAGTCCGTCGATTTTCGCCCAATCCGGTGCATTACTGGGTGTGATGTTGCGCACTAAAGATAAGAAACTCAAAGCATTGGCGGGAAGTACATTTATTGCCTCGTTGTTTGGTATCACTGAACCGGGTGTGTATGGTGTGACGTTGAAGCTGAAAAAACCGTTCGTTTGTGCGGTGATAGCGGCAGCAATGGGTGGCGCGGTGGCGGGGTATGCGAAAAGCTCAGCTATCTCTATGGGCATGCCAGGGCTACTGACGCTGCCGATTTTCTACGGCGAAGGCTTTATCGGGTTCCTTATTGGGTGTGCGATCGCCTTCGTGGTCAGCCTGATATTAACCATGATTGTTGGGTTTGATGAGCCGACATCGCCTGCTGAAAAAGCATCCGTTCCCTCTCCCGAACCGACGAAGCCAGTGACACATCAGCACGTCAACCACGCATCCTCCGTCACATTGATGAAAGATGTGCCCGATACTGCGGAGCAATTAGGGTCACCAGCAAAAGGCGAATTAGTCCCGTTGGCGGAAGTCAATGACAAGGTGTTTTCTTCCGGCGTTGTCGGGCAAGGCGTTGCCATTCTTCCGCAGGAAGGGCGTATCTATTCGCCTGTAGACGGCGTCATTGCCAGCACATTTGCCAGTGGACATGCGGTGGGCATCCGTTCACAAAACGGCGCGGAAATCCTGATTCACGTCGGTATCAATACGGTGCAATTGGAAGGTAAGCATTATCAAATGCGTGTCACAGAAGGTGATGAGGTGAAAAAAGGTCAGCTGTTGCTGGAGTTCGATCTGGCTGAGATACAGAAGGCTGGCTACGATATTGTGACACCAGTGGTCGTCACAAACGCTGAGGAGTATCGCGTATTTAGCCTCAGCACAGCACGACACCAGCAGGCTGGGGACACTATCATCGCATTAGCGTAATTGTCGCGAAGGGTGAAGTATAACCAGCGTGTGATGGGGCGGCGGATGAGGATGTCGCCCCGTAATGTCTTAATACGCAGGGATGACGATGGTCAACAGGCAAGGCTATAGCCGATGTGTAGGCGGAAGCCTTGGCGAAACAACCATGCGGGCATAGTGATGAAGATAATTAGAATATTGAGCAACAATGCAGTGCTGGCGGTGATTGACAGCGGGGAAGAATGTGTCGCATTAGGACGGGGCATCGGTTTTGGCAAAAAAAATGGCGACGATGTGAATGAAGCGTTGATTGAGAGTCGTTTTCTTAAGACTAGCAGTGGACTGAATGCTTTTTTCGCCGAGATTCTGGCCGATATTCCGCCTGTTTATCTGAGTATTACCGAGCAAATTATCGCGCTTGCGCGTAGCACGTTGGATATTGAATTACAGGATACGTTATTCCTGGCGTTAAGCGACCATATCAATTTCTCGGTTAAACGTTATAAAAAAGGGATGCAGATCCATAATCAATTGTTATGGGAAATCAAACGATTATACCCTGATGCTTTTTTTGTCGGGCTACAGGCTCTCGACATTATTGAGAAGAAACTGCAAGTCCGCTTACCGGATGATGAGGCGGGATTCATTGCTCTGCACATTGTGAATGCGGCGGGAGAGAGCAATATGCAGAAAGTCATACTTAGCACCGAAATCGTTAAAGATGTGCTGAGTATTGTCAAATATGATCTGAAAATGGACTTCAATGAGCAATCAATTGATTACCAAAGATTTTTAACACATCTGAAATTCTTTACGCAACGTATCATCGAAAAGAACTTTGTCGCGCACCATGAAATATCGCTCTATGACGATATTGATAAAAAGCTGCCTCGAGCGTGGCATTGTGCGATGAAAATCGCTGATTACGTCGACATCCACTACCAATATGCCTTAACCAAAGATGAAATTGTTTTCCTGACCATACACATCGAACGTTTAAGAAAGGATAACTGTTTCCAATAATAACGTGTTTTTCCCTACAAAGATCTAGAGAGACAGCCTCTCATGGAGATGAAGAACAATGATGAAGAAAACACCTCTGGTTGCGGCTTTATTTGCCGCATGTTCTCTACCGACATTGGCCGTGGGTGCCGATTTAACCGCCCAAATATCCAGTACGCGTCCGAATGTGGTGTTGATTGTGGCAGAGGATATGAACCCTCGTTTGGGGGCATATGGTGATACGCAAGCGCGGACTCCTCATCTGGATGCATTAGCGAAAGAATCGGTTGTTTTCACTCAGGCTTTCACCATGGCTGGGGTATCGGCACCGTCACGCGCGGGACTGATCACCGGCGCATTTCAGAATACCACCGGGTTGCAGCACATGCGTACCGCTAGCCGTCCCGGCGGCGGATATCTTGGCGTTCCACCTTCTTATGTAAAAGGTTATCCAGAACTGCTGCGTCGTCATGGCTACTTTACCTATAACGATACCAAAACGGATTATCAATTTACTAAGGGTCATGCTGATGTAGGGCCGTTTTCTCTGTGGACGCGACATGGGGAATACAACAATATCGACGATCTGCACATCCAACTGGCGTGGCGTAATTATGATTTAAAAAACAAGCCATTTTTTATGAATTTCAACCCGCAAATTACGCACGAGTCGGCATTGTTTACCCCAGAAAATTATCCGGCTGGATCGGAATATTTTGTTAAACGCTGGTCTGAATTTCGTAAACAATATCACTATACGCCAACTGATCCGAACAGCCTGAAATTAGAGCCGTATTTCCAGGATACGCCGCAAACGCGACGCGAATTGGCACAACATTACGACAATATTCAGATTATGGATATTCAAGTCGGTAAATTGGTTGATGGCCTGAAAAAAGATGGGCTATGGGATAACACCATCGTTATTTTCACGGCTGATAACGGGGACGGTATCCCACGTCATAAACGTGAAGGATATGATTCAGGGACACACGTGCCGCTGATCGTTCACATTCCTGAAAAATATCGTCCGGCAGGCTGGGGAGAAAATGGCAGTGTGAATTCACGATTGATATCGTTCGAGGATTTTGCGCCGACCATACTCGGATTTGCGGGTATCAAGCAGCCAGACTATATGCGTGGCATTAATTTAGCGCAGGATTTCGCGCCACAGCGTCAATTTGTCTATGGCGTGCGTGGGCGGATGGATGAATATGACATGCGTTCCTATTTTATTCGAAACCATGATTACCAATATGTCCGTAACTTGGCAAACACGCCGGGAGGCATTGGTATCAAATTCCGTAATGCATTGGGATCAATGAAGGATCTGAACGCGGCAAATGAGCAGCATCAACTGAGTGCCGATCAACAAAGTTGGTTTGCTGAGCGTCCGGCTGAAGAGTTGTATGATCTGCAACGTGATCCTTTGCAACTGCATAATCTGGCGGCAGAACCAGCCCAGCGCCAGGTACTTGCAACACTGCGTGAAGAAATGGATCGCTGGCGTAATCGTGCTAATGACATGAACCTGGTGACGGAAGACCAGATGGTTGAGGATTTGTTGGATGAGCAGGGGAAACAACGTACAACGTTAACGCCGGTCGCGCAGTGGGATTCTGTCAGCCACAAGATCTATCTGGCTAATCGCACCCAGGATGCGTCCATTGGCTATAGCTGGGATGGCAAGGAATGGGAACTGTACACGGGAAGTATCACACCAATGAAGAGTGCGTCTGCGCTGCAATTCAAGGCGATTCGTTATGGCTGGAAAGAGAGCCCGGTAGGAACGTTGTCCGTGCAACCGTGACAATCGGTATGTGAACCGATTCACATACCTTGATGATGTTGTTTGTATGTTATCCGGAAAGGCAGTAAAACTACCTTCAGGACATGACCATGAAGCATGATGTAGATAATGTTATTCATGGGTGAAACCTGATTGGCAAGCGGCCGTAGTGTCGTTTGGCGATCAGGTTTTTTTTTGTCCTGAGAAAACTAAAACTAAAACGAAAATGGGAAGGATGGATGATGATGAAGAAACATCTCATAGCACTGTCTGTCGGTACGGTGTTGCTGTCTGGAATGACGTTATTTCAAACCGCGTCTGCAGAACAGACTAAGCCAAATGTAATTATTCTGTTCACCGATGATATGGGATGGGCGGATATGTCGGTGCAAGGAGCGAAAACACCGACGCCGCATTTGGATCGGTTGGCCGCAACAGGACAGCGCTGGACGAATTTCTACGTTTCTTCCGCACAGTGCTCGCCTAGTCGTGGGGGCCTGATGACAGGGCGTATCGAAACGAAAACGGGATTGTACGGTACGAAAATTCCAGGCGTGTTGATGGATGAAGATCCCGATGGTTTTCCTGATAGTGAAGTCAGTATGGCGCAGTCATTACAGCGTAATGGCTATAGCACAATTATGTATGGGAAATGGCATTTAGGCACTCAGGCCAATGCTTTCCCAACACGCTATGGTTTTGATGAATGGTATGGCATTCCAACCAGTAATGACCGCTTTAGTACGATGGTCGATCAGGTCGAAATTAACCGTCTGCCGCGTACCGATCCCAAACGGCGTGAGCTTCAAGGTAAAGTCGAAGAACTTAATCGAGCACCAAAGCAGGAATATTGGAATGTACCGCTTTACCATTCCTACAAGGACAATGGGAAGCAGGTTGATTATGCCGTCCCTCAAGGTTTTCAGCAGGCGAACTTCACTAAAGACGTGACCAATAAAGCGGTTCAGTACATTGCAGATAACAAAGATAAGCCTTTCTTTATGTACATGGCTTATCCGCAGACTCACGTACCGTTGTTCACATCGCCGGAATTTAAAGGGAAAGGGCATAGTCCGTATGGCGATGTCATGTTGGAAATCGATTGGTCCGTCGGACAAATTTATCAGGCGTTGGAACAGAATAAATTAGCGGAAAATACCATTGTGATTTTTAGCTCTGACAATGGGCCGTGGTTGCAGTATGACAAGGATGGTCTGTCCGGTTCAGCCATGCCGTTACGAGATGGAAAGGGAACGGCGTTTGAAGGCGGCCAACGTGTGCCTTTTATTGTGAATTGGAAATCTCACATAGCGCCGAAAGTCGTCGATGATATCGGCAGTACGCTGGATCTTCTGCCAACACTGATGAAGATCACCGGTAGTCAGCACGCACAACATGATTTAGATGGTGTCGATCTTAGTGCATCTTTCCTGCATGGGAAGGCGAGTGCGCGAACCTTTATGCCGTATTTTTTCTGGGGCCGGATGGATGCCTATCGTGACGGTGACTATAAAATCGTTTTTCGTGCGAAAAAAGCAGGCATTCCGGTGGATTTGGAGAAGCCGCTTATGTTCAACCTACGTAACGATGCTTCTGAGCAGAATGATTTATCCGCTCAGGAACCGGAACGCTATCGAGCACTGATTAAGAAAGCACAGGCGTATGAACAATCGTTGGGTGAGAAGAAACCCCCGTTGTTCGATCTGTAATATCACGCGATTTGCCGATAAGGAGATCGGCAATCACCCTGAGCATGTTGTGTCGTTAGCCAGTGAAGTTGAGGTCTGAATCGAATGAGCCAATCCATTGCCAATTTTCAGTTGATGGCTAAACCATCAGGATCCGTTTGCAATATTGATTGCTCATATTGCTTTTATTTGGAGAAAGAACATCTCTATCCGGAGCGAAAAAGCCGCTGGAAGATGGATGGCGATACGCTGGAAAACTATATACGCAAGAATATCAGTGGGCAGCAGGCGGATGTTGTTGATTTTCCGTGGCAGGGTGGAGAACCCACGTTACTGGGGATCGATTTTTTTCGTGAAGCGGTGAGGTTGCAAAATAAATACCGGGGTACAAAGCACATCAATAATTTTTTTCAGACCAACGGCACCAATATTGATGATGACTGGGCGCGTTTTCTGAAAGAGCACCAGTTTCTGGTGGGGTTGTCGATCGACGGTGACCGTATCAGTAATGATGCACATCGTGTTACCCGTGCAGGGAAAAGTACGTTTGATGATGTGATGAAAGGGCTAGATGCGCTAAAACGCCATCGGGTTGAATTTAATACGTTAACCGTGGTGAATGCGGAAAACGTCAAGCGCCCGATGGATGTGTATCAGTTCCTTAAACGCATCGGCAGTCGTTACATGCAGTTTATTCCACTGGTGGAACGTCGTGCCGCGCAGCCTGATGATAATGGATTGGTATTGATTCAGCCGGATTTCTCAGGTCAATGTAGCGTAACGGAATGGTCAGTGCCTGCTAAAGCGTATGGCCGTTTCCTGAATACTATTTTTGATCATTGGATTCAGCATGATCTGGGCAATGTATTTGTAATGAACTTCGAACAAACGCTGGCGAAAATGGCAGGACAGCTCAGTGCCTGTGTGATTAATGAAACCTGTGGCGGTAACCTGATTGTTGAAGCAAATGGTGATGTTTATTCTTGTGACCATTTTGTTTATCCAGAAAATAAACTGGGCAATATTAATCAAGATGATTTGGTATCGCTGGTTAATTCGCCACAAAATCTCGCTTTTGGAGAGAACAAACGAAAAAATATCAGTAAAGATTGCCTGACTTGTGAGGTCAAAGCAGTTTGTAATGGCGGTTGCCCAAAACATCGATTTGAAATTTCTAGCGATGGGCGTCCTAACAGAAACTATTTCTGTGATGGGTTTAAAACGCATCTATTTCACGTGTTACCGTGTATGAATATTTTGCTTTCTCAACTGGGGCAACGAGAGTCAATGAAAAAAATAAGGAGAAAAATTAAAGAAGAATTTTATTAATTTGTACCGAGACTTATATCAGGACACTGAGTAATAACAGTTCTGAATGATTTCCTGAATAATCAGGCGGTACGACTACGTCACATACCAGGGTTCTTATAATAATGTCATTTTGACATGAGAAGCCTATTTGTTCTTTTTCAATACCAATTAAGAATAGGTCATCACTATGAATAATAAAAAACTGAATCTGGGGCTTTTCTTTACCTTACTTTTAGCGTGTCAAACTGTAACAGAAGCAGCCCAACTCTATAATAAAGATGGAAATAAACTGTATCTTGATGGGCGTATTATTGCTCGTAGAATTATTAGTGAAAATGAAAATATCGACGGTGATAAAGTTCGGTTCAGAATGAACTTGCACGGAGAGACACAAATAACAGAGACGCTATATGGATATGGGCGATTCGAACACGATTTTAATGCATTTGAACCGGAGAGCGCGGCTCCGACAGATTATACACGTTATGCCTATGTTGGCTTAAGTGAGAAATATTGGGGGAGTATAAATTATGGGCGAAATAATGGTGTATTAGCTTATCCTCAATATACCACGATGATTTTCCCCGTAAACGGTGGAGGAACCTATGCACCTGATTCGTTTATGGGAAAACGAGGGACAGGGATATTAACCTGGCAAAATAATGATCTCTTTGGCGCAATTCCTGGTATGGAATTGCTGGTGCAATATCAAGGGAAAAACGAAGGCAGTCGTTCTGTCAAAACTCAGAATGGGAATGGATATGGCGTTGCACTGGGATACACGATACCGTCAACGAAATTGGAATTAAGTGCGGCATGGGCATCGTCGCAACGTACATCAAAACAACAGCAGACGATCTACGGAGAAGGTGACAGAGCCGATGGCTGGATGGTGGGGATGGCGTGGCAGCCGGAGAATTGGTATATCGGGGCGTTTTATGGTGAAACAGAAAATATGCAATTCGTTAATAATGGCCGCACCAAAATATCTGGATTTGCTGATAAAGCACAAAATTTAGAAGCGGGTATACGTTACCGTTTCCCGTTTAAGCTAAATGCGGCTGTGGGATATCGTGAATCAAAAGCCAAAGACCTCGAAGGTGTCGGCGATGCATTTCTGATAAAGAATGCGCTACTGCTGGTGTCGTATCCTTTCAATCCCAATTTCAGTTTATCTGCGGAATATAGCATCAACTTGTTAAAAGACGACAACCCTTTGGGACTTAATACGGATGATGCCACCTGGCTAACGGCGACATTTGTTTTCTGATGTAACAACATGAAGTGAAACAACTTTGCTAACGCCATCCTTTTCGCAGTGTGTGAGCAGGGTGGCATAAAAAAGGAACAAAGATGAAAAAGAATAAACTGCTGGCCGCCATTGCGCTGGCCTGTATGCAAACGGCGGGTGTACATGCTGCAACGACGGCTTCCCCTTCTGCTACGGCCCCATTAGCGGATGGAAATCAGCCCAACGTGGTTTACATCATTCTTGACGATCAGCGTTATGACGCGTTTGGTTTCCTGAACTCGGCCATTCATACGCCTAATATGGACAGTATTGCCAAAGAGGGCACCTATTTTAAAAATGCGTTTGTTACCACATCACTGTGCTCCCCCAGTCGTGCCAGTATTTTAACGGGGATGTACGTTCATAATCATGGCGTATCGGATAATAATCCTTCCGACCTCTCACACCTGAGTTATTTCCCCGAGCTGTTACGTGACAAGGGCTATCAGACCGGTTTCTTTGGTAAGTGGCATTTCGGTGGGGCGGATAAGACGGCGACAAAAGGCTTCGCTGGGTTTGATCGTTGGGTCGGACTGTTAGGACAAGGCAACTACTATCCGATTGATAATTATGGCAAACCTTCCATGCTCAATATTGATGGCAAAATGGTGCCACAGAAAGGTTATATCACGGATGAGCTGACGGATTACGCCGTAGATTGGCTGAATAAGCTGGATAAGAAAAAACCATTCATGATGTATCTGTCACATAAAGGTGTGCATTCCGATTTCCTCCCCGCCAAACGTCATCGTGGCAGCATGAAGGATGTCACTTTCCCACTGCCGGATACTTATGCCGATACGCCGGAAAATTATGCAGGCAAGCCAATGTGGGTGAAAAACCAGCGCAACAGCTGGCACGGTGTGGATTATCCCTACAACACCGATATGAACCTCCAGCAGTATCAGCGTGATTACTATGAAACGCTACGTTCGGTGGATGATAGCGTCGGGCGGGTGCGTGACTGGTTGCAGCAACAGGGATTGGATAAAAACACCATCATCATGGTGATGGGGGATAACGGTTTTATGTTCGGTGAACATGGGCTGATCGATAAACGCAACGCTTATGAAGAATCGATCCGAGTACCGCTAATTGCCTCAGGTCCAGGCTTTGCCAAAGATAAGGTGGTGGAAGACATCGTCAGAAACATCGATATCGCGCCGACCATTCTGGATGCAGCAGGGGTTAAGGCACCGAAACATTATGACGGGCAGAGCTTCTGGCAACTGGGTGTTGATGGCCACAAGGCACCTGAGCGTAAAGACTATTTCGTCTATGAATACTTCTGGGAATACAGCTTCCCACAAACGCCAACGACGTTTGCAATTCGTACACCGGAATACAAATACATCCAGTATTACGGCGTATGGGACAAGGAAGAGTTGTATGACATGAAAAACGATCGGGAAGAGAAACACAATCTGATCGATTCGACTGATGAGAAGATCGTGAATGCCAAGATCGCGCTGCGTAAGAAGCTGTATGCAGAACTGCGCGATCAGCAAGGGAAAAATGTGATCCCGTATAACCAACGCGTCGGGCAAGGGCAGGTTTACCGTCATGAAGGAACGGGCGAACAGCTTGCGCCATTCCCGCGTGAATGGCTGAAAGGGTATAACCACGAGGATATTCTTGCCGGATTTATCCCCGATCAGGTTGGTAAAGAGGCGAAGGTGAAAGCATCGAATGAGGCTGTGAAAAAGAGCGAACCGATGCTTAAAGAGATGATGGATAAATAATTTTATCCCTGATAACCAGACGGCAGCATACATTGCGCCGTCTGGTTCCCCCACTGGAACTACAACGATTCACCGTTGCTGCTGATGACGTCTTTATACCAATAGAAGCTATCTTTACGCCGCCGCTCCAGCGTGCCGTTGCCCTCATCATCACGATCGACATAAATGAAGCCATAGCGTTTTGACATCTGCGCTGTACCGGCGCTGACCAGATCGATCGGTCCCCAACTGGTGTAGCCGAGCAGTTCGACACCATCGTTAATCGCTTCACGTACCTGAATCAGATGCTGACGTAAATAATCAATGCGGTAGCTGTCATGGATACTGCCATCTTCTTCCACCGTATCACGCGCACCTAATCCATTTTCGACGATAAACAGTGGTTTTTGATAGCGATCGTACAGTTCATTCAACAGAAAACGCAGACCTTCTGGATCGATTTGCCAGCCCCATTCAGATGCCTTAAGGTGCGGGTTGGGAATCAGACGGATAATGTTGCCGCGTGAAGATTGGTATTTTTCCGGTTCGTAGGTTGCACAACCGCTCATATAGTAGCTAAAAGAGACAAAATCTACGGTGTGTCGCAAATCATTTTTGTCTTGTTCGGTGATGTCCAGTGTGATGTGATTTTCTTTAAAATAACGAGCCATCCAGGCCGGATAAGCGCCACGCGCCTGTACATCGCCAAAAAATAGCCATTCTCGATTTTTCTTTTGTGTCTCCAAAATATCTTTCGGATGGCATGTCATGGGATAACGCAGAGCACCCAGCAGCATATTGCCAATTTTTGCATCGGGGATGATATCGTGACAGGCTTTTACCGCTCGAGCGCTGGCAACAAGCTGATGATGAATGGCTTGATAAATATGTTGTTCGGATGGTTTGCCACTCAGCCCAACACCGGTAAAAGGCGAGTGCAGCGCCATGTTGATTTCATTGAAGGTTAGCCAGTACTTAACTTTATCTTTGTAACGACTAAAGACGGTACGGGCATATTTTTCGAAATGGTCAATGGTGGCGCGACTGCTCCAGCCGCCCAGTTTTTTCACCAAACCATCGGGCATTTCATAATGAGATAATGTAATGAGTGGTTGGATTTGGTATTTCGCCATTTCGTCAAATAAACGATCGTAAAATGCCAGCCCAGCTTCATTTGGCGTCTCTTCATCTCCTTCAGGATAAATGCGGGTCCAGGCGATGGAGGTTCTCAGCACCTTAAAACCCATTTCAGCAAACAACTGAATGTCCTGTGGGTACTGATGGTAGAAATCGATAGCAACGTCTTTAATACAGCTTATATTTTCGGTGCGCTCGGTGATGGGGCCATGTACGCCTTGTAGCTGAAGGTCAGAGGTAGACACGCCCTTACCCTCTTCATTCCATGCGCCTTCAACCTGATTGGCTGCCATGGAACCCCCCCATAGGAACTCTGCGGGGAATGTCTTCATCTTCGCTCTCCTCTTATTCACGGTTATTCAAATATGCCATGCTGGAAATCAACCTCTCGGCGTCGCTGTTCATCGGCCTTGGGTTGACTGGATCGCAGGCAAAAAAAAACTTGGGCAAAAGAGAGTGTTTTTTCACTCGCCTTTGCCCAAGTCTCGCCCACGTATCGCGGTAACGTCTTATTGGCACACTATACGATCCTGCATATCCGCGGCAATGTCCCCGTCTGGTTATGTGATATTGGTCACGACATCTCTGCTGACCCTATTTTACGGCGTGAGGTATTAGGCGTTTTACCGCCTAATACCTATGCTATGGCGTCGTTATTACGCTTTCGTTTGCAAAGCGTTGACAACTGCTTCGCCAAGCCCTTTAGCCGATGCTGGGTTTTGACCCGTGATCAATCTTCCATCTACGACGACCTTATTTTCAAAAATCGGTGCTTCTTCGAAGTTTGCACCATCCTTTTTCAACGCGGCTTCAAGTTCAAACGGAACGATCTTGTCGTAGTGGCGGAAGGCTTCTTCTTCTGCGGTAAATCCAGTCAGAGTACGATCTTTAATCAACAGTTGACCATTGCTGAGCTTCACATTCAGCAGACCCGCCGGGCCGTGGCAGACTGCACTGACAATTTTGTCGTTTTCGTACATCGTACGCACGATGCTGATCAGCTCAGGATTGTTGGCAAAATCCCACATCGGCCCGTGTCCACCGACAAGTAGGATCGCGGTGTATTTCGCGGGATCAACCTTGGCTAGCGGGATGGAATTAGCCAGCTTGTTCCGGTGTTCCGGGTTAGTCCAGAAGTCCAGATTTGCCTGATCTTTAAGATCGAAGCCGTCAAACGGAGGCAACCCACCTTTCGGGCTGGCAATATCGTAATCCAGTCCGGCTTTGTCGAACACTTCAACCGGGTGGGTCAGTTCTGGAAACCAGAAACCGCCAACCAGCTCCGGTGTCTTTTTATCCAGACTGGATACGACGATCAATACCTTCTCTTCTTTTAGATTGGCTTGGGCAAAAACGGGGGAGGCGGCAGCAAATACCGCAATCGCGGCGATAAGAGCAGCACAGCGCTTTATTATAGACATGACAGACTCCTTCAGCAGGTGGTGTTTGCCGACTATATCTGGGATAACCGATTGAAAATAGACGGTAATAACAGGACATATTGTTTAATAAATCGATGTAATAGCTTTGTATTGATGTGGGAAACTGTCGTAAAGTGTGCTGTATAACCAACATATGACAGGATGAGGGACCCTGATGGGGCAATCCGACAGCTTTGATGGGCTTGCCGAATTTCTGGCGATAGCGAAGCGATTGAGTATTCGCAAAGCGGCGCTCGATTTGGGAAAAACACCGGGCGCCGTGAGTTTATCGCTCCAGAGGTTGGAACATCGTCTCGGTGTGCCACTTTTCCATCGCACGACGCGCAAAATGGCGCTGACGGAAGCGGGGGAACAGCTGTTGCTGAGAGTTGGGCCTGCGGCGCACGCGATTACCGCCAGTTTTGAAGATGTTGCGCAATCGGCAAAGAAACCATCGGGGACGCTGAAACTGATCGTCGAGCGTTTGGCATTACCCCACGTCATTGAGCCATTGATACCTGCATTTCGCGCGGCGTGGCCAAATTTGAATGTCGATATCACGGTGAGTAACCGCCACGATAATTTCGTCTCTGAAGGCTACGATGCCGGCATCATGATCGGCTCATACATCGAACAGGACATGATTGCGATACGGCTTTCCCCGCCTTTTAAATGGGCGGTATTTGGTTCGCCGGACTATTTCAAAGCGCACGGCAAACCGAAAGTCACCCGTGACTTGGTTCACCACGAATGCATTCGCTTTCGCCGTCCTGAAAAAGGCGATATTTATCGGTGGGAGTTTATCGAAAATAAAGAAAGTGTCAGGATTGAGCCTGCGGGGGCGGTGACGGTTAACGATGGGGAACTGATGCGCAGCCTGGCCGTCAGGGGCGTGGGGCTGATTTACTCCTCCACGTTCCATACTTCACGTGAACTGGCAAACGGCACGTTGGAAGCGGCGTTACTCGATCTCTCGCCGGGAAACGACGGCCTTTTTCTGTATTTCTCCAGAGCCGCGAGGAATCAACCTAAACTGCGTGCGTTTATCGACGTGTGTTCGCAGGTGATTAAAACGTAAATGTATCTCTCTGAATCCTGGTGTTGTGCAAAGAACCCGTTTTTCAGAGAGCCGGAAGAAATCATTTAATCTCAACGTCGAACTTGTGCGATTTCCATGTCGATTTATCGAAGGGCTGACCATAAATCAGTTTCAGCGTCCCTTTGCCGGATGCTTTGCCAATGAAATAAAAGGTCTGTTCACCGCCACAGCCGACCATTCCCTCTTTGCAATCTTTCGACTGTTGATAGCGACTAGATACGAAGATTAGCTCATTGGGCAGGTTTTCCAGCATCCAGCTATATCCGGTTGTTGGGTTAGCTTCCAATGATAACGTGATCTCTTTGCCTGTGGTGCCGTCCAGACTGTCGGGCTTTTCGGCGGCATGTGCACCAACTGCACCAAACATTATTATGCCGCTTAATACGCGGATTAACATTTTAGTCATGCATCCCTCTCAGGTATTTATGATGAATCACACTATCTTTATAGTATAAATCCCTAAAGAATAAAGTAGAAATAGCACATTAGGAAATAGTCCGCGCTACGAGCGCGGCATTGTCAAAGGCGTGGGAGTTTGGCGAAAGTACGCCACAATGGATGATTGAGGTAGCTTGTTACAGCAATCAAGACATACAAAAAAGGAGTCACGCGATTAACGTAACTCCTTGATAAATTTGGTGGCCCCTGTTGGGTTTGAACCAACGACCAATCGATTATGAGAACCTTTATCAAACATTATAAATCAATGAGTTATTTATTTTTCAGTGAGTTAAAGGGAAAATAAAACCCAATAATGCCTAATATTGTTAAGTTCAGGCGTCACTTTTGCGACACTGTGCCAATGGATTTAGCTTTATGGCATCTTCAAAATGATCCGGTGCAAAGTGGGCGTAACGCATTGTCATCTTAATATCAGTGTGGCCGAGGATGCGTTGCAGAACTAAAATATTGCCACCATTCATCATAAAGTGGCTGGCGAATGTGTGCCGTAGAACATGGGTCATTTGGCCGTCAGGCAGTTCAATGCCAGTTCTTTCCATTGCTGAACGAAACGCATAATAGCAATTGGTGAATAGCTCTCCGCTCTTTTTGGGTAATTCTTCCGCCAATTGTTGATCGATAGGGATTGTCCGGTTTTTTTTTCCCTTAGTTTTAACAAACGTGATTTTGTTGCCTGATATCTGAGAACGGCGCAGGCTTTGCGCTTCACTCCAACGTGCACCGGTAGCCAAGCACAGCTTAACGACGATTTCTAAATCCTTAGCGCTGCTGTTCCGGCACTCAGCCAATAATCTGTCAATCTGATCGCCAGTGAGGTAGGCCATTTCGCTTTCTTCCGTGCGGAACTGACGCACGTTTTCCAGTGGGTTGGGTAGAGCCCATTCTCCTAATCGCTTTAATTCGTTAAACACAGCAAGGAAATAGGCTTGTTCCAAATTAACCGTGCGCGGGGTAACGGTGGCTAGACGGCTAGTTCTGGATAGCTGACCGTTCAGTCTTTTGGCTCGATAGGCGGTGAAAAGCTGGGCGCTAAATTCTGTGGCCAGTGGATGCCCCATACACCCAGCAGCCCATAGCATTACACTGCGGCGCTTTTCACCATCTTTCAGTGTAATTCCATGGCGTGTGAACCAAAGTTCTACCAGTTCAGTGAGTCGGCGATCTTCTTTGCCGTCAGCTAGCCAAGGGGAGGATTGCACTTGCTCTAACGTGTAACGCTCAAAGGCCAGCGCTTCGCCTTTGGTGGCAAACTTTTTACGGACGCGTTTCCCTTCCTTACCGCTGCTACGGTCTACTGTATAGAGGTCTGCGATCCAGCGTCCATCCGGTAGTTTTCTAACTGGCATTTTGATCTATCTTGGCAACGTTTTTTAACCAATCGTGGAAATGATACTTTTTACATCCATCGCTAGATAACATGGTTTTTATATTTCTGATGGCAAACATTCTGCGTTCACCTCTCATATGGCAGAATCCTTCTATATAATCCTCGCCATAACCGTTTCTTAGATATCGGTCAACATCTACGGTTCTTCGATTCGTGCCATTACTTGATGAATATGTAAACGTTGTGCTAATCGGATTGAATGTATTAATTATTTTCGGTTCTGCTGCATTTTTTCTTATTAATTTTGCGTATTCGAAAATTTCTGATAAATCCAACTTAAAAACTTTTTTGCAGAGTTCAACGAAATCATAGCGAGTTGAGCCAACTACAATTTTTGAATTAATGTCTTTTTCTCTAAATATGCTTATCTCGCCAGTCTCAGAATTCATTAAATCTAGATAGAACTCACCATCTTCACGAATTGCTAACTTAACGAAAATACCTTGTGTTTTCTCTGTTTCGGAAAACAAACGAAATGATGCAGGCTTAGTTTCACCTAACCATACTGTAGCCTCTCCATTAACCATATTGAAAAAAGCATGTTCAATACTGGCGTTTTCAGCATTGTCATTTTGAGATTCGATGGCTGAAATTGTAGGTGTAGGTGTAGGTGTAGGTGTAGGTGTAGGTGTAGGTGTAGGTGTAGGTGTAG